>NZ_DGRD01000004.1:0-51755 GCF_002390965.1 Corynebacterium sp. UBA4397 | reverse complement strand
CCCGTAAGGGCGGGAAGATTATCTGGCAGCCACCGCACACGCACTAGCCGTTAGGGCCACACAGGAGCCCAACGGCGACTTCCCGCACCCCAAAACAAACCCCAGCGGGCAAGCGGGCAGGACTGTGACTGTGCGGTGGAGATGATCCCGGAAAATACCGGCAAGGGACTCGCTTTTTGCCTGCCACTCCCACCGTGGACTCTAGAAACCAAGAAGAGCTGCTTATCGGCTGGCGCCAGGCAGATACCAGGGGAGGAACGGAGGCCGGGGAGGAAAGAGTTTAATCCGCCACGATGTCGGCGAAGGTGGCGTCGATAAGCTTTGCCAGGTCTTCGGCATTCATAGCGATGTCCAGACCACGCCTGCCACCGGAAAAGTAGATGGTATCGAAGAGGATGGCGGTCTCATCAACGACAGTGGGCAGGGGGTGCTTTTGGCCTAGGGGAGAGATTCCCCCGGGGATATAGCCTGAGGATTTGGCGGCGTCGGCGGGATCGGCCATGGTGGCCTTGTGGGCGTTATGAGCTGCTGCAGCCTTCTTCAGGCTCAGCCGATGAGAGACAGGCAGGACGCATACCGCGAGCTGGCGACGTGGACCTTTCCCGGCGCTGAGATCCACCATGAGGGTCTTAAAGATGCGATCTGGGTCGACGTCGAGAGCAGAGGCCGCGTGCTCGCCAAAGTGATCTGTGCCGCCCTCAAAAGTGGACACCTCGTGGGCTACGCCTGCCTCCTCGAGAACCTTGAGCGCGGGAGTTGCTGCGTGCGGGGTTTTCTTAGCCATGGTGGGGATTGTAGTAGCGCACGATAGTATGGAAAACGTGGCTACTGAAACTTTAAGCGCAAAAGAGCTGCAGCGCCGCTTCGAGGAGCAGGCTCTGCCGCTTTTGGATCAGCTCTACGGGGGAGCTATGCGGATGACGCGAAACCCTCAGGATGCCGAGGATCTAGTCCAAGAAACGTATCTCAAGGCTTATAACTCCTTCGGCTCCTTCAAACAGGGGACTAACCTCAAGGCGTGGTTGTACCGCATCATGACCAATTCCTATATCAACTCCTACCGCAAGGCGAAGCGGCGCCCCACGGAATCTTCCGCGGATGAGTTGAGTGATTTCCAGCTCTATACCACCTCAGGGCATGACTCGACGGGGCTGGAGTCCGCCGAGGTAGAGGCGTTGAAAAGGATGCCGGATTCCGCAATTTCCCAGGCCATGAATGATCTCCCGGAGGACTATCGCATGGTGGTTTACTATGCGGATGTGGTTGGTCTGGCCTATAAGGAGATCGCCGAAGTGATGGGCACCCCACTGGGGACCGTAATGAGCAGGCTGCATCGTGGAAGAAAACTACTGCGCTCCGCGTTGAAGAATGTAGCGAAAGAACACGGCATCGGAAACGGCCACCCAGATACGGAAGAGAAATAATGAAACGCACGAAGGAAAACAACTGTGGTGCGTGCACTTCTCCCGAGGTGCAGGCTTTGTTTTGTGAGTTATTAGATAGCACCACGAGCTATGCCCGTGCGCTGGAAATCCGCGAGCACATCGCGCAGTGTGACACCTGCCAAGAGCGTCTAGAGAGCGAGGAGGTGGTACGCGCGCTAGTGCGCAAGTGCTGCCTAGAGGCAAAAGCCCCGCAGAATCTCCGGCAGCGCATCAGCGTGGAAATCACGCAGATTACTGTGCGCTAAAGACGGCAAAAGGCTCGTTCTCTGTATTTTCCTGCCTTGGGGCGGCGGGAAAGTACCTGAAAACGAGCCTTTTTTGCTGTGTTTATGCGTTAGGACGCTTGCCGCGGTTAGCGGACTTCTTACGGCGATCCTTGCGCTTACGACCACGCTTGCTCATCGTGTACTCCTTCGTTGAGGGTAAATGAACTTAGTCAACTCTAGCGGCAAGGAATGCCAGACAAGAAATTGGGGGTACTTCCTAGACGGTGACGCGTGCGCGGCCACGTCCGCGGTTGGCGCGACGCTTGAGTGCGCGACGCTCTTCCTCAGACATGCCGCCCCATACGCCGGCATCTTGGCCGGACTCGAGGGCCCACTTGAGACAGGCGGAGGCAACCGGGCAACGGTTGCAAACGAGCTTAGCTTTAGCGATCTGGGTGAGTGCAGGGCCGGAATTGCCGACGGGGAAGAAGAGCTCTGGGTCCTCATCGCGGCAAATAGCTTCGTGGCGCCAATCCATGATTGAAATCTCCTAACAAATTTTAGACAGCAGGGAACATCAGTGCCCCTTACTTCTGGCGAAGAAAGTTGCAACAAATGTCGTGGGGTGTGAGGCAAACTGGTCTGCTTGCAGTGGGGCCCAGGCTCGAAGCTGAGCCGCGTCGCCGCCGCCATGGTTTACTCTGCATTAACCCGAAAGGGCTTTCAGGTTAAGAACCGGTTAAACAGTTCGTTGTTTTTGCTACTTGAAAATAATGACATGTTTAAGTAATTCCCGCTAGGGGTAGACGTCAAAATGTGTCAAAGCTCACGGAGCCGATGGCTACTTAGGGCTGCCTAATAAGCGCTGCAGACCTGAACGCGAGCTGGGAGAAACGTTCTGAGCTGCGCAATGTTGCGCGGATGAGTGAGTTTAATGAGCGCAATCCCGTCAAATCTGTCGATCGACACGGTGCCCCCACCGCAGGTGTACCGCGGATCGCCCTCATGGGCACCAGTAGACTGTCCCGCGTGAATAGTCCCGCGAATGATCCCGTGAACAGTCCCGAGAAGAATGCTGAGCGTGCGCCGCAGCCCATCGTCATCGCCACGGCAATCTCCGTTGTCCAATCCTTGGCCGTCATCGCCTTTGGAATCTTCCTTATTGTTCGAGAGCTGATGGGGAAAGAAAACCCGTCGATGATCTCTGAATCATCAGCAGGAGGCTTCGTCGGAGTCGGAACCGCGCTGTTTATCTTCGTCGTATTCGGCTTTGTCATTGCCGGTTCTTGGGCTCTGCTCAAAGGCAAGCGCTGGGGCCGCGGCGCAATCGTCCTCGTGGAGTTCATTCTTGCCGCTAGCTCCTTCCAGATGCTCAGCGGCGGTGCGGTGGTCCTAGGCGCAGTAGTTCTCGTCAGCGCCGTGGCAGTGCTCGGGCTGCTGCTTTTCGTCCCCGCCTCGGCGCAGTGGTCGGCGCGCAACTTTTAGAGCTGGGGGAGAGGCCCACCTTAAACCGGGAGGTGCTCTAACGCGCAGAGAGGGCTACCGCCACGTCTCCGCGCTGCTCGATGATGCTCTCTCCGGCCAAAGAGAGATAGACAGCGCCGCGGTAGTCCCCGCGGTCCACGGGGATGGTATAGCGGGTACTGCCGTTGGATGCATCCACCACGGCGATGCCTTCTGGAACCGGGACGAGGAGCTCTGGACCCGCTGCCACTGGAGTGCCGATGGCCTCGCCGAGGACGCGGTCTACGTGCAGGTCGGAGGGGGTAAACAGATACAGACGTTCCCCATCGAACCAAGACATGTTGTGCGGGAGATCTGCGGTAGCCGGGGCGAAGGGGATAGAGGCGCCATCGTCAAGCGGGGCGGGCTGCGCTGCAGAGCGCGAGATTTCGTTGCCAGAGCGATCGTAGGCCACAATCTCTGGGCTCGGGCCGGGGATGAACACCGCCGCCGCCTTTTGGCCCACCGCCACAAGCTTTGCGCCGGGGTTATCTACTTCTATATTCGCCTCTACCTCGGGCTTGCGGGAGTCCTCGGGCGTGGTCTCTTGCAGGCGTAGCCAGGTAGAGTCTGGATCCGCAGGGCATGTTTCAGTCACGGCGAGTAATTCAGTACGCGTGAGCGCAGAAGTGATCGTGCAATCTGCATGTTCTTGCATATCGGATTCCTGTGGCGCCTCGACATCGCCATACTCCACGGAGCGAACAAGATCAGAGCGCCACAGCTCGGCGCGTTCGCTAGAAACCGTGCCGACTCGGTCATTCGAGGATAAGGACACCACGTCCGGAGAGTTGATGGCGCTGCGAGTGTCTGCATACTCGCCCGTGGCCGCAGAAATTGCTACCACGTCGCCACAACCCGCGCTCGTGCGATAGGTGGCTACGACCTTGTCCCAGGCGGTGGAAAGGGAACACAGTGTAACGTCGGTGCGCTCATAGGACCACGCGGTACGCCCACCCGCCGTGGTGGCGGTGATGGTAGAGCCTTCATGAGTAATGAGCAGGCCAGCCGCAGTCACAGCGCGGAAGTTTCCCGGGGTGAGTTGGTTGCTCAGGCGGAAGTCCTCACCGAGGCCGGCTGGCGCTGGGGAGAGCTCGCTTTCGGCAGGGGTACCAGGCGCGGCCTGCTGCGTGAGGTGGCTGTGGCGGATACTAGCGGTAGAAAAGGCTCCAACGACTGCTACGGCGCACACAATCACGATAATGAAGGCGGCCTTCCAGTCCCGGGGTGAGTCGCGGAGAATGGGGGCCGGGCTCATCGGCGCCGACTGTGGGAGCGGCGCTCCCGGGTGCTATTGCGGTGAGGAGAATTCTTCTGTGACAGGAAGCTGGCACCAATGACCTTGGTGGCCGGGCCGACGGTCTCTTCCACGTCTTCTGGAATATCCAGAGCCTCGGCGAGCTCGGGCGAAGTGCTAAACCACTTCGGGGGCTCCGGTTGCTCGAGTCCTAATTCATCATTGATGATCTGCCACTTCGGTAGCTCGTCATATCCAACCAATGTGATGGCGGTGCCGGTGTGGCCCGCGCGGCCGGTGCGCCCGATGCGGTGGACAAAGGTCATGGGGTCATCCGGAACTTGGTAGTTGATGACGTGGGTGACATCGTCCACATCGATGCCGCGGGCGGCGACATCGGTGGCAACGAGAATGTCCACCGTCCCATTGCGGAAGCTGTCGAGAGACTTTTCGCGCGCGGCCTGTCCCAGATCGCCATGAACCGCCGCCACCTTGAAGCCACGCTGGGCGAGCTCTTCAGCCACGGTGGCTGCGGAGCGCTTCGTGCGGGTGAAAATGATGGTGCGTCCGCGTCCGCGCGCCTGGAGGGCGTGGGCGAGGACGGATAGCTTGTCCATACGGTGGGCAAGGAAAGTGACCTTGCGCGTGGAGGCATGAGTCTGCGATTCCTCGCCGGCCTCAGCGCGAATGCGAAGGGGCTTATTCATGAACGTGCGCGACAGTGTGAGAATGGGTCCAGGCATGGTGGCGGAGAAGAGCATGGTCTGGTGCTTGTTCCCGTGCAGTGCCTTGAGGATCTTCTGGATGTCTGGCAAGAAGCCGAGATCGAGCATCTCATCTGCCTCATCGAGGACGAGGATTGCCACGTGATCGAGGACGAGGTGGCCTTGTTGCGAGAGGTCGAGGAGGCGACCGGGCGTGCCGATGATGACATCTACGCCCGTCTCGAGCTGCTTGATTTGCCCCTCATAGGGATGGCCGCCGCACAATGTGGCTAGGCGAAGCGGGAGCTGGGAGGCGGCAACCTTGAGGTCTTCACCGACCTGGACGGCCAGCTCACGGGTCGGCGCAATAATGAGGGCCCGCGGGGTGCCGTCGAGCTCCTCGATGGCGGCATCATCAAAGACGCGGTCTAAGACGGGAACGCCAAAGCCGTAGGTCTTGCCCATGCCCGTGCGTGCTTGCCCAATGAGATCATGGCCGGCGAGCGCAATCGGCAGAGTGAGCTCTTGGATGGCAAAGGTATGAGTAATGCCCCGCGCGGCAAGTGCATCGCAGATTTCGGCGGCGACACCGAGGGCCGCAAAGGTCGGGGACTGGGAATTTGAGGCGGACACACCTCGATAGTAGCGGGGATCGTTATAGTAGAGCCATTAGGAAGCAATCACACAAGGAGATTTAACACCCCCATGGATATTAAGTTCGGATTCGCCGATACCGCCCGCGAACTAGTCATCAGCGTCGATGGCCAGCAGGATGAGATTTCGCAGCAGATTAATTCCGCGCTGGCAGATAACTCGGCACTGGAGCTCGTGGACGAAAAAGGACGTAAGTACATCATCCGCACCGACCGCGTGGTTTATGTAGAGATCGGCGCCACTAAGCCGCACGCCGTGGGCTTTATGGGGGCATAAAAGCAATTCCACCTCTGGCCACCTCATTGGGTAACCTAATGCCCCATGGAGACTTCGGGCAGCAACCATAGGCGCCAGCACCGCAAACCAGCTCCACCGAACGTGGTGGAGCGTTTCGCACAGGAATATGGTTGGTGGCGTGTCGTGGCGATCCCGATCATGGTCATCATCACTGTGTGGGTGATCGTTGACATTGCCCGCGGTGGCTCGGTCACGGAATCTCCCTCGACTGCAACGTCGGTCGCCTCATCGGTTGCGCCGTCGGGTGCGGAGCACGTAGGTCCTGATCCCGCGGCTGTCGACGCCGCTCGCTTATCCATCGATGAACTACCGCCAGGCGGCCCCTTTACTGAGGCGGGAGACGGTACTTTCCGCGAGGTCGGCAGCCCAGGGGCCCACTTCGGGCAGGGCGGAAAGAAGCTGGTGCGTTATGCGCTGGAGGTGGAAAACGGCATTGATACCTCGACACTCGGTGGCGATGCTGCATTCGCCTCACTGGTTGACGCCACCTTGGGAGACCCTCGAGGCTGGACCGCCACGGGGGACTATGAGTTCATTCATGTCGCTGCCGCGGACAACCCAGATACCACCATCCGGCTGACCTCCGTTGCCACCACAGCCGAGCTCTGCGGCGCGCAGCTGCAGACCGAGACCTCTTGCCACACCACCATCACCGGAGACTCCACGGTTAACCTCAACGAGTCACGGTGGGTGCGCGGCTCAGCCACCTTTGAGGGCGATGTGGGAAACTACCGCCAGTACCTCATCAACCACGAGTTCGGGCACGCCATCGGCTATGCCTCACACCAGGCCTGCGGCGGACAGGGCAAATTGGCCCCCATCATGATGCAACAGACCCTGAGTCTTAATAACGCGGAGCTCTACGAGAAAGACTCCAAAGAGATCTACCCTAATGAGGACACCACCTGCGAACCTAACCCGTGGCCTTATCCCACCGCCGCCAGCCAGGATCCGCACAACCCCGAATAGGAGCTAAGTAGCCGCCATGCCCATTCCTCCAGAACATGTTCTCAGTGCTTTTCCCTCCGGTAGTTCCGCACGGACGTCGGCAGGCACCCAGCTCCGTTCGGCTTGGGATAACGGCATTCGCGTCGGTGATACGGTTTATGCCCAAGCCAGCGAATGGGCATCGTGGTCAGCCAAGGTGCGCGAGAAACTGGAGGTCGCCGGGGCCCGTATAGCCAGGCCAGTGCTTTCCAGCGACGGTCGTTATACCGCCGCAGGGTGGAAGGCCACGTCTTTCATCGAAGGCAGCCTGCAGGGACGCATCGATGAGACGGCTCAACTAGCGCTGCGTTTGGAAGATGCACTATCCACCGCACCGCTGCCCGGATTTGGCAAGCGAGATGACGTATTCGCCCGCGCCGAGCGTGCGGCCTGGGATGAGCAGGGGGAGGCCCTGCGCGTGTTGGATCATCCGCACGTGGTCATTGGGCACGCCGACCTGTTGGGAACCACCGTGTACTCCGGCAGCAACCCTCCGGCCGTCCTCGACATCGTTCCCACGGATTCGCCTCGCCCAGCCGGTTGGAGCGCGGCTATCGTGATCGTCGACGGACTCATTGCTGGCGCCGTTGATGAGGGGATCTGTCGGCGTTTTAGCCACGTGCCAGACATGGACCAGCTCCTGCTGCGGGCGGCGTCCTATCGCCGCCACGTCAACGATATTCACCCCCACTCTCAAGCGATCACTCGTTCGCACATAGAGGCGGTAGAGGAGATGCTCGTGTCCGCAGCGACGGGGACACTATCGCGGTGAGTTATAACCCCCATGCCGCCACCCGCGCCGGCGTGATCCTTCCGCCCTCGCCACAGGTGCGTCTCGTGGCTCGGCCCGCCACGCACCACGCACGGCAGTGGGACTTCGATCTCCCCGCGCAAGGTACGTGGCGGGTGCGTGGCGGAGCTGGCACCGGCGTATCGAGCCTGCTCATCGACACCGTCATCGCGCAGATCGAGGCGGGGGCGGATCCTTCCGGCATCCTCGTCGTAGCCGCATCCAAAGAATCGGGATCACTGCTGCGCCGCGAGTTGAGTGAGCGCCTGCACGATTACAGCGCGCAAGCCTCCATGGTGCGCTCCGTTCACTCTCTGGCCTTCGCGCTGCTGCGCCAAGCCAGCCCGGAGACTATCCGGCTTATCACCGGCGCGGAGCAAGATGCGGTCATTCGCGAGCTTCTGCAAGGCCACGTCGTGGATGGGCGCGGTTTATGGCCCTCCGAGATTCGCCCCGCCCTAGGCTACGTCGGCTTTGCCAGGCAGTTGCGGGATTTTCTCCTGCGGGCCATCGAACGCGGGCTGGCACCAGCTGATCTGGAGGGGCTGGGGTATGAGTATGCGCAGCCCATGTGGACCGCGGCGGGCGATTTCCTGCGGGAGTATGAGCGCACGCAGGCTCTGGCTGGTGCCAACTCCTATTCTGCGGCCGAGCTGCTCAACCAGGTGCTCCTGCGCCCGCAGCTGACCCGGAGCCATCCCTGGCACACCATCATCGTCGATGATGCGCAGCTGCTGGATCCTACCGCAGGTAGGCTCATCGAAGCTCTCGTTCCGGACGCGCGCCTCGTCGTTGTCGCGGGCGATCCGGATCAGGCGGTCTTTGCTTTTCGCGGCGCTAGTTCGCAGTTCCTGCAGGATTTCCGCGCCGAACACGAGCTGAATCTCACCCGCGCCTGGCGCACCCCGAGCCCGGCATGCGTGAGCATCGTGGATTCACGCGGCACCTTGCGCGATGTCGTGGCTGACACGGTGCGGCGCCGGCACCTGGAGGATGGCATCGCCTGGCACGAGATTGCTGTCATCGTGCGTTCCACCGGCGAACTTGCCGCAGTCAGGCGCAGCCTGTTGGCCAGTGGAGTGCCTGTTCACATCAGCCCCACCGACGTCGTGCTCTCCCAACAACGCCTGGTCAAGGCCATCCTCCTGGCCCTGCGCAGCCTGGAGGAGGAACTGAGCAATACCGAGCTGGAGGAGCTCATCACCGGTCCAGTCGGCGGCGCGGATCCCGTGACCCTGCGCCGACTCATTCGCGGTTTGCGGCGCTGGCGGCCCCAGGAGCGCGGAATCACCACCCTGCGCGAGGTTTTGCGCGGGCCTTTGCCGGACTTCAAAAACCTGCTTACCGAGCGTGAGCTGGCGATCCTCGGCCGCGTCCGGGGGGTTCTCGGCGCCGGGTTGGAGGCCATCGAGGCCGGCGCCAGCGTCGAGGAGATCCTGTGGGCGGTGTGGCAGGCCACGGGGCTGGATACGCGCCTGCAGGCCTCAGCCCTGCGGGGTGGGGCTACCGGCTCCCAGGCGGACCGTGACTTGGACGCCATCATGGCGCTTTTCGACGGCGCCGGAGACTTCGCCGAGCGCCGCCCGGGCGCCGAAATAGCATCCTTTGTCAGGCATATCAACGAGCAAGAACTTCCCACCGGCGTGCGCGATCGGCGCAGCGCCATACCGGAAGCGGTGGAAATACTCACCGCGCACGGCGCGGTCGGGCGCGAATGGGACACCGTGGTGGTCGCTGCCCCCCAAGAAGGCGCCTGGCCCTCGCTGGGGGAGACCGGATCGATCTTCGGCCAAGAGGATCTGATCGATCTGCTCGATTCCGGCATCATCCCCGGAACCCCTGTCAGCCACGGCGCCGTCCGCTTGGCCGAGGAGCGTCGCCTCTTTCACGTAGCCACCACGCGCCACCGCCGGCGGCTGCTTATCGCCGCGGTCGATTCCCCGGAGGGCGATGAGGTGGAAGAGCCCTCGCGCTTTATTGCGGAGTTTGCAGGAGCCGGCGTGGACGTTCCTGGCCAACAGGCGCGCCGGGCAGCCGCGCGTAAGCTGCGCCGCACGAGGCTATCGCGGGAGTTGGGACTGGACGTTGCTGAACCGGCCCCCATCGTCGCGCGCGAGGGCCTTGAGGTTGATCCTTTGTCGGTATCGGTGCTTTCCGTTCCCGCCTTTGTAGCGCAGTTGCGGCGCGTGGTGTGCAATCCACAGGCAGGGGAGAGTGAGAAGGCCCAGGCCGCGCGACAGTTGGCGCGCATGGCGCAGGCAGGAATACCGGGTGCGCACCCCCAGCAATGGGCCAATGCGCGTGCGGTGGCCTCGAACGTGGCGCTCAAGGACAAGGATTCGCTTTCGCCTTCGCGTGTAGAGGCGTTGGTGAACTGCCCTCTCAACGCCATGCTCGCTGGTGTCGCCGAGTCTGCGGATAATCCCATCCATCTAGTGCGCGGAACTTTGGCGCATGCCTTTTTTGAGGCCTTGGGGCGCGGCGTCGACAAGCGCGAGGCCTTCGAGCTCACGTTGGATGCTTACCTGTCTGTCGTGGAGTGCCCGCCATGGCAAAGGGCGTCCGAGGAAGAGGCCTTTGCCACCCTGCTGGACCGCATCGCAGTCTGGGCCAACGAGACTGCCGGTGTCCTAGAAACCCGTGGGGTCGAGGTACCCGTGTCTGTGCGCATCGGGGAGGAAGCGTCGATCCACGGCTACATTGACCGCCTGGTACAAGCCGGGGAAGACTTTGTGGTGGTGGATCTGAAAACGGGAAAGACTCCGCCGAGCCAGGCACAGGCACAGGACAACCTGCAGCTCAAGACCTACCAACTCGCGCTGGCCCATGGAAAATGGGAGGAAGGCGCCATTGTCACAGGGTCCGGCCTGCCACGTGGCGGCGGCATACTGGTCTATCCAGGAGCACACACCGTCAAAGTTCCCACTCGCGAGCAGGCGGCGGTGCCCCCCGAAGAGTTGGAGGAGTTTGCACAACAGCTACCACCGTTGCTCGCCCAGATGCGGGGGCCGCTGCTTCGCGCACGCGAGAATCCCACCTGCGAGCGCTGCCGCCTGCGTACTATCTGCCCGGTCCAAAAGGAAGGAAGGCTTGCCACCGATGCCCACGACTAACTCGGAAGACCTCCAGCAAGAATCGCGCTTCGACGCGGTGACCCTGGCAGGGGCCTTGGGCAAGAAGTTTCCGCCCACCGCCGAGCAAGCCCACGTCATCGAAAGCCCGCTGGGACCCAAGCTCGTCGTCGCCGGCGCGGGTGCGGGCAAGACGGAAACCATGGCCGCGCGAGTGGTCTACCTGGTTGCTAACGGGCTCGTGCGCCCAGAACAGGTCTTGGGATTGACCTTTACCCGCAAGGCGGCCCAGCAGCTGGAAAAACGCATTCGCACCCAATTGATGGCGCTGCGCGGATCGGGCCTCATCGTTCCGGGTTCAGACGTGGCGGAGGCATTGAGCAATATCGCCCCGGTTGTGTCCACCTATGATTCCTACGCTGGGGACTTGGTGCGTGAGTACGGGCTCTTGCTACCGGTGGAACCGAGTGCCCGGATCATCACCGAGGCCGAGCGCTTTGCCATCGCCCACGAGGTAGTGAGCAACTATGGCGGCAGGCTGTCTGCGGGCCAGTCTTTGTCCACGGTGACCCAAACGCTGCTGCGTTTGAGCGAGTCCATGGATAGCGAATTGGTCGATCCCGCAGCTCTGCGCGCGCACGCGGAGGTGTTCCAGTTAACCGCCGAGGATCTGGAGAAAACGAGCAAGAAAGGGCCGGAGTTTAGCAAGCAAGTCCAGAAGTATCTCGATACCCAAAAGCTGCGGCTGGAATATCTCCCGCTCGTTGAGGCTTTGCATGAAGAGCAGGCCGCGCGTGCTGTCATAACTTTTGGTGAGCAGATGTCCATCGCGGCCCGCCTGGCACGGACGCACCCACAGGTGGGGCAGCAGCAGAGCCAGCGCTACCGAGTCATCATGCTTGATGAGTACCAAGACACCTCCTATGCCCAGCGAATCCTGCTGCGCAGCCTTTTTGGCGGCGAGAGGCAGGGGCTGGCCGTTACCGCGGTGGGAGATCCCATGCAAGCCATCTATGGCTGGCGCGGGGCCACAGCGGAGAACCTTGCCGCCTTCGTCGAGGACTTTCCGCAGGCTGGGGGAGCGCCAGCGGGCAAGGATCAGCTCACCACCTCCTGGCGCAATCCGGTCCGGGTGCTGGCGCTGGCTAACGACGTCGCCACCTCAGTATTCGCCGGCGCGCCGCGGCCCGTGGACGAGCTCGAGGCCCGCGCCGGTGCCGCGCCGGGCGAGGTGAGCCTGGGTTATTTCGCCACGGGTGCGCAAGAACGCGAGTTTATTGCCCAGCACCTCCATAAGCTCTGGGAAAAGAGACCTGAGGAATCCGGTTTTAGCGCGGCAGTGTTGGTGCGTACGAACCGTCAGTCCGCATTGATTTCGCAGGCCCTCGATGAGGTTGGCGTGCCCAATGAGATTGTCGGGGTGGGCGGCCTCCTCTGGCAGCCGGAGGTCCAAGATCTCGTGGCCCTAGCAACGATGCTGGTGCGCCCCCAAGACAGCGAGGCGGCGTTGCGAGTGCTCAGCGGGCCTTTGTGTGGCCTGGGCGTGGCTGATATCCAGGCGCTGCATTCCCGCCAGCGCAATCTCATGGGCGCGGGGGATGCCCGCGTGCGCTGGGAGGAAGGCAGCGATGCTTTGGCCCATTTATCGGCGCAGCTAGAGCAGGCGGTGGCGGAGGGCCCGGACCAAGTCCTGGGGCTTGCCGACGCCCTCGCTGACTTAGGCGAGCGCGAGCGCTACACCCCGCAGGGGCTGGCGCGCATGGAAGAAGTAGGAGCTAAGCTGCGGCACCTGCGTACCTATGCCTTGTCTAAGCCACTCAGCGATCTTTTCGCCGACATCGAGGATCTCTTTTGCCTGCGCACCGAGGTCCTTACCCGCGGCGGCGCAGGCGCTACCACCCAGCTTGATAAGTTTGCAGAGGTGGTAGCCAGTTTCCACGGTGATTCTCTCTATGCTTTCCTCGATTTTGTCGAGCTTGCCCGCGAGCGTGAAAATGGCCTGGACTCCGGCGAGGTTCCCACCCGCGGGGACCGCGTGCAGATCATGACCGTGCACAAGGCCAAAGGCTTGGAGTGGGAGCATGTCTGCGTCGTCCACGCGGACTCCAGCAGCTATGGCGCTAAGGCAGAGACCTTCCTCACCAACGTCCATAAGGTCCCCGGGGATGAGGATGTCATTGAGGTCGACCCGGATGCCACGAAGCGCTCCGCCTTTGGCAAGGCCTGCGAGGAGTATAAGGCGCAGGTGCGCGAGCACGAGGCAGAGGAGGCCGCGCGCCTGTTCTATGTGGCGCTCACGCGCTCCGAAGCCACTCTCACCATCACGGGTTCCGGAACTAACCTCAAGACAGGGGCCAGCAAGAAGGGGCCCTACGCGTATTTGGCGCTCCTGCGGGCAAAGCACCCAGATCTCGTTGTCCACTGGGATGTGCCGGAAGACCCCGAAGCCCTCGAGGCAGCGCCGCCGCAGGAGGCAGACTTCCCGGCGCTGCACCCTGCACCGGAGGCGCTTGCCGGGGCCGAAGCAGTCTTGGCCGCCATGGAAGAACTTCCGGATTTAAGCGCGGGGGAAACCTACGAGCTCTGGGAGCAAGAAGCCGGTGCCTTGATCGAGGAGTATTCCTTGCTGCAAGCCCCGGTTGTCGAGGTAGAGATGCCTAGCGAGCTCACGGCCTCTGACATGGTGGCGTTGAGCACGGATCCCGTCCAATTCGCGCGCCGACAACGCCGACCCATTCCCTTCAAGCCCAATTCCTATGCCAAGCGCGGCACGGCTTTCCATGCCTGGTTGGAGGATTACTTCGCCATGCCCGCCTTGCTCGGCGAGGATGAGCTTCCCGGCGCAGAGGAGACGGAGCCTGGCGACGTCGAGAAGCTGCGCCAGGACTTCCTCGAATCGGAATGGGCCGACCGTGTGCCGGCGTTCGTGGAGGCGCCCTTCGAAATCACTATCGGTTCCAGCGTGGTGCGCGGAAGGATGGATGCGGTATTCTCACAGCCTGATGGCTCGTGGTTCATCGTGGATTGGAAGACGGGGCGCCCTCCTGCGGGCTCGGCCTTGCGCTCGGCGGAGGTGCAATTAGCGGTCTACGCCGAGGCGTGGCGGCGCATCCGTCGTGCAGACAATGTTCGTGCCGCGTTCTACTATGTGCGGGAGGGATACCTCTTCGAACCCCGTGATTTGCCGCGGGGCGATAAGCTTGCTGAGCTTTTGGAATCGGCGGTGACTCCGCCACAGGTTTAAGGTATAGGACAGTTCTCAGAAGAGAGTTTAAGTCCACTACAAGGTTTGATAGAGCGGAGAGATCACTGTTTGCCAGGAAACGCGCCAGTCGTATGAGCGCAAGGCTCAAGGAGCGCTTAAATCCGCAAGCGGAGCGCAGCACCGAGCCTGACTATGCCCTCATCGACATCATCAGGGTCCCACGGGATGAAAGCTCCAGTCCGTGGCGTCAGTTGGGCTATCGTGCGCTGTGGGCCTTCGGCCTCGTTGTCTTTGTTAGCTTCGTGGTCTACTTCGACGGCGAGGGATATAGCGAAGATATTTCCTTGCTCGATGCCGCATACTATGCCGCGGTTTCCCTGACCACGGTGGGCTACGGGGACATAGTGCCCGTCACCCCACAGGCTCGTTTCATCAACCTCATTATCATCACCCCGGCCCGCCTCGTCTTCTTGGTTTTGTTGGTCGGTGCCACCTTGTCAGTCCTGACCGATAAAGCGCGTAGGACCTTCGAGATCCAGAATTGGAGAAAGCAATTGCGTAACCATACCGTTGTCATCGGCTACGGCACCAAGGGCGCAGGGGCGGTCTCCGCGCTGCTGGCGGATGGTGTTGCAGCTTCGCAGATCGTGGTCATCGATTCCAACCGCGCTTCTCTCGCACATGCCGAGCACCACGGCCTCGTCACCATCTATGGCTCGGGCACCAAGCAGGACATCTTGAAAATCGCCGGCGTCGAGCATGCGCAGTCTATCGTGGTCACCCCGTCCACGGACGATACCGCCGTGCTGTGCACGCTCTCCGTGCGCGAGCTTAATCCCAAGGCCAAGATCGTCGCCTCCGTCCGTGAGTCCGAGAATCGCCACTTGCTGCGCCAATCGGGAGCGGATTCCGTGGTCACCTCCGCAGAGACTGCTGGGCGCATGCTGGGGCTGGCTACCGTTACGCCCACGGTGGTGGAAATGATGGAGGATCTCCTTTCCCCGAATGAGGGATTCTCCGTGGCCGAGCGCCCCGTCCGCGAGTTTGAGGTGGGCTCTAACCCGCGTCACCTCGCGGATATAGTCTTGGCTGTGTTGCGCAACAATGACCTCCACCGCGTCGATACCGCGGACGCCTCGGCGCTGAAGCCGGGGGACCGCCTGCTCTATATCAAGCACGATATGGAACGCCCCGTGGAGGTCACAGAAAAGGACGAGGAGGACTAGGTGTACTTGCCAGTAACCGCTACTGGGCGCGTGCCCGTTGACGGTACAGGTCTGCCGCTTTTTCTTCCCGCGCCCACGGGCCAGATTCAGGTCGCACTCCAGGGTTTCGTTGCTTTCTTGATCGAGGATTCCGCTGCGGCCCGGCTAGGCCAGCTACACGATGCACCTTATTTCGCAGCGAATCCGCAGATCCTGCGGGCCATTGCGCTCATCCGCAACCGTCGCGAGCAGCGCTTCGATCCACGCACTGGCAAGCCTCTCGAGTTCCCAGAACCGGGTATCGTAGGCCACGATGCTGATGACGCGAACCGGCAGGTCTTTCCACGGCTGGATCCAGCGGTCATTGGACTCATTACTCTGGCCGGCAGCGAGCGCATTCTTCTCGCCCGCAACCGTCAGCGCTCCGGTTTTTACTCCCTCATCGCTGGTTATGTTGAGTCCGGAGAAAGCCTAGAAGAGGCCTTTAGGCGCGAAGCTCTGGAGGAAACGGGGCGCCGAGTCGATGACGTCACCTATTGGGGCTCGCAGCCGTGGCCCCCAAGTAGCTCCATCATGCTCGGGTTTTCTGCGGTGACGGAGGATGTCCACGCCACCTGCGATACTGACGGGGAGTTGGAAGAGATTCGGTGGGTATCTCGCAGGGAGCTTCCCTCCCTGCCCATTGCCCGCCCGGGATCAATCGCACACAAAATGATCATGGAGTGGTATCACGGTGATTAAACCGGACTTGTCCCTATTAGATGAGGATCAACGGCGCGCGGCCGTCGCGCCTCGTGGCCCCGTCTGCATTCTGGCTGGCGCGGGTACGGGAAAGACCCGCACAATTACCTACCGCATCGCCAACTTGGTAGACCAAGGCTTCGTCAACCCGCAGCGCGTCCTCGCAGTGACTTTCACCGCGCGTGCCGCTGGAGAGATGCGGGATCGCCTTGCCGCCATGGGGGTCGGGGGAGTCCAAGCCCAGACTTTTCACGCCGCTGCGCGGCGTCAGCTGCGCTACTTCTGGCCACAGGTAGCCGGTGACCTGCCTTGGCAGCTCATAGACAATAAGTTCTCCTTGGTTGGCCGTGCGGTTCGTTCGCTGGGGGCAGATAACTCCAAGGATTCGATCAAGGACTTCCTTTCAGAAATCGAGTGGGCCAAGTCCTCGCTCATCAGCGCGGATTCCTACCCGGAGGTCATCGCCACCACGGCGCGGGAGGCGCCCACGGATCCGGCCAAGGTCGCTGAGGTCTATCGGCGCTACGAGCAACTCAAGTCCACGCCGGAACGCATGCTGTTGGACTTCGATGATCTCTTGATGCACATCGCCGGAGCGATTGAGAACGTCCCTGGCGTCGCCGAGGTATTCCGGGAGCAATACCGCACCTTCGTCGTGGATGAGTACCAGGACGTGACGCCCCTCCAGCAGCGCGTGCTCAACGCCTGGCTGGGGGATAGGGATGATCTGACCGTGGTGGGGGATGCCAATCAGACCATCTACTCCTTCAACGGGGCCTCGCCGGAGTACCTCTTGAACTTTTCGCGGACCTACCCAGAAGCCACCGTCGTCAAGCTTCAGCGGGACTACCGCTCCACCCCGCAGGTCACGGGACTGGCCAATACTGTCATTGGCAAGGCTACCGGGCGTGCTGCGGGCACCCGGCTGGAACTGCAGGGCATGCGTGAGCCCGGTCCGGAGCCTACTTTCCGTGCCTATGAATCGGAAGAAAATGAGGCCAAGGAGGTCGCGGGTCAGATCCTCACGTTGCTGGCGCAGGGCGTGCGCGCCTCCGAGATCGCTATCTTGTACCGCATTAACGCGCAATCCGAACCTTTCGAGCAGGCCTTGGCGGATGCCGGCATAATATACCAGGTGCGCGGAGGCGAGGGTTTCTTCCGGCGCCCCGAGATCCTCGAGGCCATCCGCGTACTCATCGCGGCCTCGCGCCGTGAAGATTTGCCTGATGATCCGGTAGCCATTGCCCGCGCGGCCTTCGTCGAGCTCGGTCTAAGCGCCACCGAGCCCCAAGGTGCGCAGGCCCGGGAGCGCTGGCAATCGCTCAATGCATTAGTTGATCTCATCGCCCAGATTGTGAGTGATAGCCCTGATTTTGATCTACCTGCGGTCTTGGGGGAGCTGAAGCGCAGGGCTGATGCCAAGCAGAACCCCACCATGGAGGGCGTCACCTTAGCTACTCTGCACGCGGCCAAAGGCCTGGAGTGGGATGCAGTATTCCTCGTTGGTTTGACGGAGAAGCTGCTGCCCATCAACCACGCCATCAAGGCCGGAGATGAGCAGATCGAAGAGGAACGCCGGCTGTTTTACGTGGGAATTACCCGGGCGAGAGTGCACCTGGCGTTGTCGTGGGCCCTGGCCAAGAGCACAGGCTCGCGGGCTTCACGTGAGCGCACCCGCTTTCTCGACGGGATTGTCCCTGAGGTGGCGCAATCACATACGGCAGGGCGCAAGTACCGCCCGCAGCGATGCCGGGTATGCCGCGGCGAGCTGCAAACGCCGGCCGAGAAAGTTCTGGGTCGGCACGAGGACTGTGAGTATCAGGGGGACGAGGAGGTATTCAGCGCCTTGCGTGCCTGGCGTTCGCGTGCGGCGCGGGACGCCAAGGTGCCGGCCTACGTAATCTTTTCGGATGCCACTTTGCGTGCACTCTCTGAGGATCTACCAGGCAGTGATGCGGAGATGCTCGATGTGGCTGGCGTCGGCCCCGCCAAGCTTGAGCGCTACGGCGCCGAGGTCCTCGAGGTTATTCGCGCAACAAGGGGCTAATGGCCTGCAAGGCCCCGCTAAAGCACACGGGGCAGCGGCGGTGCTCGTTGAGGAAGCGCTGCTGGTTGCGCCCGTAGACATCGACCTCGAGTACTTCTCCGTTAAGCATGGTGGCGCCGCTTGCGCCTGGCGGAAGGGGCCGGCCCGCTAGTTTGCGGATCTGGATGAGGGCCTGGGCGGCGACGGCCTGTATCGCTGCCGGGTCCGCAATTCCAGGGGTCTGCGCCAGCTGTTGGGAGACGTGGTGCCAGCGCGGATCTGCATCTACGCGGTGTAGGTGTGCACACAGCGGGCACGGGCCCTGCTCACCGCGGCGCAGCGGGCCGATGAATCCACGGGAGTCGAGCAAGGAGACCGGTAACCAGGTGAGTCCGTGGCCATCAAGCGCGTTGGCTGTGTCCACGGGATCCGCCAGGAAGTCCACGGCGACAACCGGAATATCCGAATCGAGGCTTGACGCATAGGAGCCCAGAGATTCCTCTCCCAACGGCGTGCGCAGCTCAAAGCCATCGGACTGCGCCATGGCGCGCAGTCGCCCTGCTAGGACGGAATCCCCGAGGATGGTGAGGTAGCTCGCCATCGCCGGGGGCCTGAGAATGCCATATCCCACCAGGTCCGCGACGAGGCTGGAAGAAGCCATGACCCCCAGGCCACAGTCCCGCAGGTCCTCGATGATGCGTGCGCGTGGGGCGGGCTCAGCCAGCGCGTTCAGGACGGCGGCAACCTCTGTGGCTCCTGTTACCTCGATGAGACCCATACGAGTTGCGTCTGCGCCAAATTGCACCACGCCCGGCTCGCGCACCACAGCTTGGCAGCCATATGTCAGCTGCAGTAGTTCTCCGCCTTGGTATTCGTCATACATTCGCGTTGAGTCTTTCTCCCCTTGGTGTTCTCGAGTTGGACTCCTCGAGACTGCGTGACACCCCCTGCCCCGCAGATAGGCACCATTGCACCACAGGTAGAATCTGCTGTCATGTCGAGTGCCCAGATTCCCGTGGACGTTATCCGTTCTGCCCGCCGCCGGCGCACGGTGCAAGCGCGCGTGACCGACGGAGTGCTGCAGGTGCGCATTCCGGCATGGATGTCGCGTGAAGAAGAGGCCCAGGCTGTCGCCGACATGCGCGCGCGGCTAGAACGCAAGCATAAAAGCCGGCACTCCTCTGATGAAGACTTGGCTCGCCGGGCACGGGAGCTCAATGAGCGCTACCTCGCTGGCCGCGCCACTTTTAGCTCCATCAGGTGGGTGAGTAATCAGAATTCGCGCTGGGGTAGTTGCACCACGGGAACAGGTGAGATTCGCATCAGCGACCGCCTGCGTGACGTGCCCGATTATGTGGTGGAAGCCGTGATCATTCATGAGCTCACGCATACCTTCATCCCCGGTCACGGAACCGAGTTCTGGGATTGGGCGGATAAAGCCCCGCAAGCCGAAAGGGCAAAAGGATACCTCGAGGCCTATCAGCGTTTTAGCGCCGAGGCCCCGAGGTAGTTAAAGCGGGACTTTCTTAGCCCTCGTTCTTTTCGCCGTTGTCCTTATCGCCCTTGTCGCTGTCGTCATCAGTGTTCTTATTTTCGGTGTCACCATCACTGGCGTTGCCTTCAGCGCCGCTGTCTTGCTCACGCAGCATCTGCTCAAGCTTGGCAAACTCCTGCTCGAAGCCCTCATCCGTGGAATCATCCAGGAGGGAATCGATGAATGCGGCGGGGTTATCGATGTTGTCTGCGGTGGGCAGGAAGTCCGGGTGATCCCACGTCTTATCACGCTGCTCAGGACCGACGGCCACGGTGGCGCGGTGCCACAACTCTGCTGCCTCGGACACCTTTGGTGCACTGAGTTCGATGCCCACGACCTTCGAAAGGGCTTGGTCGGCGGAGCCTCCGCTAACGCGGCGCCGTGCCCAAGCCTCGGTCAAGGCGGCGGTGGAGGGGATGCGCTCGCCCAAAGCCTCGGAGACAACGTGCTCGACCCAGCCCTCGACCAAGGCCAACAAAGTCTCTAGGCGCGCGGCGGCGGCCGCGTTACGAGAACTAATCTTGGGGGAAAGATCCATGCCCTGCAGCTTGCCAATGGCATCTTGGATGGCTTGGGGGTCTCCCGATTCTAGGTTGAGATCGCGCGCTGCTTCCTCGATGTGAGAAGTATCGATAACTAGGCCCATGGCGTATTCCTCGACGGAGGAAACGATGCGCTCCACTAACCAAGGAACGTGCTTGAACAGGCGCTGGCGAGCTGCCTCACGTGCAGCCACATAGACTAAGACCTCCTGGGCTGGAATGTCCAGGCCGGCGCTGGCTTTTTGGATATTCTGCGGCAACAACGCGGTCACTCCAGCAGGCGCGATGGGCAGCCCGAAGTCCGAGCCAGTCAAAGCCTGGGAGGCCAGATCCCCTAAAGCGTGCCCAAGTTGCATGCCGAAGTTCATGCCAGACATCTGGTTCATCATCTGCGAAAGAGGACCCATCATGTTCCGGGCTTCTTCAGGCATGGACTCCAGCTGAGCATCATTCATGTGCTTGGCCACGGGGGAGACCATGCGCTGCCACATGGGCAACGTAGCCTCGAGCCACTCCACGGAGTTCCATGCGCTCACTGTGCCAGAAGCGGTGGGTAACGTCGTGGCGTCATCGAGCCACAATTCCGCAAGGCGCACTGATTCCTCTACGGCGCGTGCGTCTTCCGGACTGACGGGCTTGCTAGCAGAGATCTCCTGCATGGCGATCCGCTTTGCCAGATCGTAATTAACCGGCCCAGCACCGCCCTCAGAGTTCATGGAGGAGCCCATGCCGGATAGCATCTGACCGAATTGGTTCAGCATGTCGCCGAGCCCGCCACCGCCGGCGCCGAAGTTAAAGCTCCCGAAGGGGTTGTGGTCGCGGCGGCCGTCGTTGTCATCGTCGTCATCACTATTGGGGAAGGAAAAACCGAATCCTTTGCTCATGCGTCCCAATGTACCGATACTCGCGCTCACTATTCTATGAAGCGCGCAACGCTGACAGCGAACACAGATAACTCCGAATAAAACGTTGTAGGCTAAGGCCTCGTGAAATCAGCAGCAAACCGTCGACGCCGCACCCTCGTCTTGGGTGCTATCCCCGTCGTGCTTACCGGAGCATTGGTGAGTATCGATCGTATTCCGGGAACAGACATCTCCCTGACTGTTCCCTACGCGGCCGAGGGGCCAGGGCCCACGGTGAATACGCTGGGGGATGTCGATGGAGTGCAGGTAGTCGCGGTTAAAGCCCCGCACGTCTATGACACAGACGGCAACCTAAATATGACCACCGTGTCCGTGCGTACCAATATGACTCTTGCACAGGCCTTTGGCCGCTGGTTGTTTACGGATGACACCATCGTGCCCATCGAGATCGTCATTCCGCAGAATATGACTGATGAGGAAGTAGAACAGTCCAACAAGCAGGCTTTTACCGAGTCTGAATCTGCCGCCACCGTAGCGGCTATGAATTATCTCGACCTTCCTCTAAAGATTAAGGTCGTCGACGTGCTTGATGGTTCCCCCGCGTCAGGCAAGATTCAAAAAGACGACGAAGTAACAGCCATCGATGGCGAGGAAGTGACCGAGCCCGGGCAGGTTCAAGATCGCATCCGCGCCAAACAGCCGGGCGACAGCGTAGAGGTGAGCGTTCTGCGGGGTGGGAAAGAGCTCACAAGTGCGGTGACCCTCGGTTCCTCGCCTGCTGATAAGAAGGTATCGTTCCTCGGCCTGAGCATGCTGTCTGAGCCTGCGGAGGACATCACCGTGGACTACAATCTCCAGGACATTGGCGGCCCCTCGGCGGGAATGATGTTCACCCTCGCGGTCATCGACAAGCTTTCCCCCGGGGATCTCAACGGCGGCAAGTTCGTGGCCGGAACTGGCACGATCGACGAAAGTGGCACCGTGGGGCCCATTGGAGGCATCGAACACAAGGTGCGGGCGGCCGAGGAAGCAGGGGCGCAGATCTTCTTAGCCCCGGCAGACAACTGCGCGGAGGCTACCAAGGGCGCAAACGGAGACATGGTGATAGCCAAGGTGAAAAGCCTGCAGGATGCGACCACCGCCATGGACAACTTCTCCCAAGGAAAACCTGTAGAGACCTGCCAGGCGGGGTAGAGGAAGTCCCCGGCGAAGGGACGAAGCCTAAGCGAGGCCTAGCTCTTTAATCCTGTCCTCGGGATCTTCCTGGTCGGTCGAAATCATCTGCTGCATCACCAGTCCTTCCTTATTATCTACGACGGTGATGACCGCGGTAGTGCCCAGAGTGGACCAACCCACGACGCGGTCGCCGTCATCTTCCACGACGCGAGAGCTGCGCAGCTCGGTGAGCACCTGCGTGGTCTGCGAGGCCTTGGATTGCGACTTAAAGAACTGGAATTGGCCAATTTCCGGGCCAGAGCAGTTATAGGAATCTTTGACCCCGGCTGGATCGCAGCGATCGAACTCGGCGAATACCGTATCCGGGGCAAGCGAGCCGAAGATCTTCTGTGCATCCGCCACCGACTTGACCTGCCGGGATTCCGAGCGCGTGGAGTCTGCAGGTTCGCTGCTTTGCGAAGCCGCCTCCTCGGAACGGTTTCCAGATTCAGAGGCGGAAGCCTCAGTGGATGAAGCGCTAGCGGAAGAGTCCTGTGCAGAGGTAGAGCTGGCCGTAGTCTCCGGGGTAGCGGAGTCGGATGCGGCGGGATCCTCGTCTCGGGTGGAGCAACCCGCCAGAAACAGCCCCAAGGAGAGGCCGAGCGCGGCGGCGCCGGTCAAGCGGTGGACAGCGAGGTTGCGCACGATAGGACTCCTTGCATACGTACTTAAGTGTTGGTGCCTTTTGCGAGGTCGCCGGAAAGGCAACCCGGTCTATTAGTCTAGTCGAGTTCTTCCGGTTCTTGTTCCAAACCGTATCGAAGGGCGGCGATGATCCCCGGCGCCACGTCCGGCCCGCCCCGCAACTGGATCTCGTCCTGCGCGAAGGGGCCTGCCTGCGCCAGATCTTCCTCGGTCGGGCGCAGCTGAAGCAGCGTCAACTCCACGCCTTCCTCACGGAGGACACCGGAGAACAGGCGGGCGGGACTCGGTTTCGCTGCGGGGTTCGATGTATCGCGAAAGACAATTTCCTGGGCGAGGATGACCCCCGCGACCTCGGGAGGCCAGGCCAAACGCGATACGTAGTCCGCAAGTTGCTCGGAACCAGGCTCGATGTTGTCGGGAAGAGAATCTTGGACCACGAGAGTCAGCGGTGAATCATCCGCCTCGTCCCATTGGCCTAGTTGCTCTGCCAGCAGCTCGGTCGGCACGAGGGCGAATAGGGAAGGCCGCGCGTCCCAGCCCTCGCCGTGGACAAATTCGACGGCTTCACGCATGGCCTTGTTGAGAGCGGGCTGGGAGATTCCGGGGGAACTCATAAACATCCTTATTCGTTATCTGTGTATTGCTTCCCTAAGCTGGAAGTCTATACCGGTAATATTCATACGATTTTGATTGGAGCTGGCGTTGGTCTCTGGACTATCCCAACCCGCGGCCCCTATGAAGCGACCCCCTCGTGCGCTCACGTGGGTCGTGGCTATCATAGCCATCCTATTGTTCGTCGGGCCTTTGGCCGTCGGCGTTTACACGGACTGGAGGTGGTTCGGGGCAATCGAGTATCGCAACGTCTTTACCAAGACAATTCTCGCGCGCATCGTCCTCTTCGCGGTCTTTGCGCTCGTCAGCGGCGCCGTCGTGTGGCTGGCCGGCTACCTAACCTGGCGTGGGCGCCCTGATGAGTTCGATATCGGGGATCTCAATTCTCCGGTGCATCAGTATCGCCGTTCCATTGAGAAGGGCATGCACCTTTTCTTCCGGGTGGTTCCCTTCATCGTTGGCATCGTCGCCGGCATCTTGGGCCAGTCCGCATGGCGCGACGTTTTGCTCTTCCTCAACCGTCACCCCTTCGGCGTTGAAGATCCGCAGTTCGGCAACGATCTGGGCTTCTATGCCTTTAGCTTGTCCATGTGGCAGCTGCTCGTCAGCACGCTGTCGGTGCTCACTGCAGTTGCTTTCCTTATCGCATTGTTTGGACACTACATCCTCGGCGGCATCCGCATTGGTAACCGTTCCGCAGGCATCACCGGTGCCATCTCCCGTCCTGCTCGCGTCCAGCTCGCGGTGACCGCAGGTATCTGGATGCTCCTGCAGGTAGCAAAATACTGGTTCGAGCGCTATGAGCTGCTTTACGCAGATCACGCACTTTTCACCGGTGCTTCTTATACGGACATCAACGCCTACCTGCCGGCGAAGATTATCTTGATGATCATCGCCGTATTCGTCGCAATCGCGTTGTTTATGGCCCTCGTAGTCAAGGACCTTCGCATCCCCGGACTTGCGGTTGTGTTGATGCTCCTTTCCTCGCTCATCATCGGTCAGGCATGGCCGCTGCTCATGGAGCAGTTCTCGGTGCAGCCTAACCGTCAGGCCAAGGAAGCGGAGTCCATCGGGCGCAACATTGAGTCCACGCGCTACGCCTATGGCCTCACCGATGAGGACGTGACCTACGAGCGCAACTGGGGCGCTAGCGAGGTCGCTGACTCTGAGGTAGCCTCCGAGTCCGCCACGATCTCCAACCTGCGCCTTCTTGATCCGGATGTTTTGCCTCCGACCTTTACTCAGATGCAGCAGCTGAAGAACTTCTACGGCTTCCCCAGCCCGCTGGCCATGGACCGCTATGAGGTCGATGGCGAGATGCGGGACTTCGTGGTCGCCGCGCGCGAGCTAGATCCCAATGAGCTGCGTGAGAACCAGTCGAACTGGATCAACCGCCACACTGTATATACCCACGGCAACGGCTTTGTCGCCGCACAAGCAAATACCGTCGATGAAGTAGCGCGTGACGCCGGATCTGCCCGCGGTGGTTTCCCCGTCTTTACAGTCTCCGATCTTCAGACCAAGGCCGGCAAGGCCCAAGGTGAGGGAGAGACCAAGGATGCTGAGGAATCCCTGGGCATCCACGTCGACCAGCCGCGCACTTACTTCGGTCCTGTCATCGCCTCGGCGCAGGATGGACTGGACTATGCCATCGTCGGACAGACGGGTGATGAACCGGTTGAGTATGACACCGATTCCTCCACTTACACCTATGACGGAACGGGCGGAGTCTCCATCGGAAACGTCTTTGACCGCGCCGCCTATGCGCTTAAGTACCAGGAGATGAACTTCCTGCTCTCGGATCGAGTGGGCGAGGATTCCAAGATCCTCTATGACCGTGACCCGCGTGAGCGCGTCGAGAAGGTTGCCCCCTGGCTGACCACGGACTCTTCCACCTATCCTGCCGTCATTGATGGCCGCATCAAGTGGATAGTTGATGGATACACCACCCTTGACGCCCTGCCTTATTCTCAGCGCACCTCGCTGACGGAAACTACGCAGGATGCTCAGAACCCGGACGGCACGAGCCAGCGCCTCATCAATGACAACGTTGGTTACATCAGGAACTCGGTCAAGGCTACGGTTGATGCCTACGACGGCACGGTAGACCTCTACGAGTTCGACACTGAAGACCCAGTCCTCAAGGCTTGGGAGGGCGTGTTCCCCAACGTGGTGAAGCCCAACTCTGATATCTCGGCTGAGCTGCGTGATCACTTCCGATACCCGGAGGATATGTTTAAGGTTCAGCGCACGCTTCTGGCCCGCTACCACGTTGATGACCCAGGGGTATTCTTCAACAACGACGCATTCTGGTCCGTTCCTGAAGATCCTACTGCCGGCGAAAATGAAGGCCTCAACCAGCCGCCGTACTACGTGATGGCCGCCGATCCCAAGACCGGCAAACCTAGCTTCCAGCTGATCACCTCTTATCGTGGACTTAACCGTCAGTTCCTCTCGGCACACATGGCTGTTTCCTCCGACCCGGAGACTTATGGCAAGTTCACCGTGCGTGTCCTTCCCACTAATACTCAGACCCAGGGTCCGAAGCAGGCGCAGGATGCCATGATGTCCTCGGACCAGGTCGCGCGTGACCGCACTCTGTGGGAGGGCTCCAACGACCTGCACAACGGCAATCTGCTGGCATTGCCGGTTGGTGGGGGAGAGATTCTCTACGTCGAGCCCATCTACTCGCAGCGCAAGGGCCAAGAGTCTGCGTTCCCGAAGCTGCTGCGCGTACTCGTCTCCTATAAGGGACGGGTTGGCTACGCACCGACCATCGCCGAGGCGCTGGAGCAGGTTGGCATCGATGCCAAGGCTGCCCAAAGCATCGAGGAGGTTAGCGGTGACGGCGGGGATGCCTCTGCTGCCAAGGAAGGGGATGAAAAGCCCGCGGATTCTGCTCAGCCGGCTACTGCTCCTTCTTCCTCCAGCGAGGGCGAGGCAATTTCCAAGATCAATGATGCTTTGAAGAAGGTCGAGTCCGCCCGCAATGGTTCCTTCGAGGAATACGGCAAGGCACTCGATGAGCTCGACAAGGCAGTTGACGCGTACCAGTCACTTTCCAAGTAGTGACTGATTGCTCAAAGAGTGAAAGCGGCACCTGACCGGCTGATTTGGGAGGGTGCCGCTTCCTTATGTATAGTTACAGAAGTCGCCAGCACAGAGGGCTTAACTTTAAAAGGTTAGTTACTCGGTGTAGCGCAGATGGATGGAAGTCATCTCATCGCGGGGTGGAGCAGCTCGGTAGCTCGCTGGGCTCATAACCCAGAGGTCGTAGGTTCGAATCCTGCCCCCGCTACCAACTTCCGATTATCCTCTCGTCACCTTCGGGTGGGGAGAGGATTTTCTCGTATTCGGGTACAGTATTGGCTCGCACTGCTGCTAGGTGAGTCCGGTAATGATAGCGTTCAGGCATGAATATGCTCCTGTTGTCCCTTAACGTGGGCGCAGTCCCAGCCTTTCTGGAGCAGTGCGTGGGTGGGCTCGCCCGGCCACTGCGCCTCGGATACATCACCGATGCAGCGGAGGGGATGCCTTTCGCGGCTGCGGAGCGCACCGGCGTTGCGGAATTGGGCTACGAGTTGGTAGATATTTCTGCCCGGAGGGAAACTGCCGCTTCCTTCGCCGAGGTGCTTGGCAGCCTCGATGCCGTGTATGTAGCAGGAGGGGAAACCTTTCTCTTGCTTGAGGCATTGCGTTCCAACGGCACGGGGGACGTCCTTGCAGAGCGCGTGCGAGCGGGATTGCCTTATATAGGGTGCAGTGCAGGATCGATCATTACGGGGCCGTCAGTGACCCCGGCGGAGTTGATGGACAGTCGTGACGTCGCGCCTGGGCTCAGCAGTGATAGGGGGCTCGGCCTCATTGACAAGGTCATCGTTCCTCACGCAGACGGAAAGCTTCCCCCGTATCCGGCCGAGTTGATTGCGCGCATCGTTGAGACTTACGGGGACAAATATCCGCTGTTGCTGCTGCGTGACGGTCAAGCGCTGCACGTCAGCGGCGCTGCGGCGGAAGTCATCCCTTCACTGTGACAGAAAGTGAGAGTTGATTCACCCAGTGTTTTCCTAGGGATCATTTCCTGATCATGGACCTCCGATACTTTGTTGAGGTTCGTGAAAAGTTACTCTCCCTGGAAAGTGGTCAATAGTGAAGAAGTTCAGTCTCCTCGCAGCCCCGGTGGTGGCGTCGGCAGTGTTGTGCAGCAGCGTCGTGGCGGCAGGTGCCACCGAGGTCACGAGCTCCCCAGTCGTGGTCAATGAAGTGGAGTCCAATGGAGACCCCATCGGTGATTTCGTTGAACTGGCCAATAAGGACACCAACAACTCGGTGGACATCTCCGGTTGGAGCTTGGTGGATGATAAGGGCAAGAATCCCATCGTCTTGCCAGAGGGCACCGAGATTGAATCCGGCGGCTACTACGTTATCTACACTGAGGCGAAGGATCATGCCTCGACGAGCAACACCTATGGCGGGGAAGATCACTTCGGCCTTGGCAAGGATGACTCGGTGACACTTAGTGATGCAACGGGTGCCGTGGTTGATTCCTACTCATGGAAAGAGCTGGGCAAGCACGCCGAGTACACCTATGGGCGCATTCCAGATATGGTGGGCCAGTTTGCGGAGACCGGCGCTTCAACCCCCGGAGCGCGCAACATTGCTGCCGCAGGCACTGAGGAGCCGGGGCTTGAGCCCGATGCACAGCTTCCTTTCCACGGCGTAGACATCAAGCCCTTGGATCTGGGTGGAGACTTCGCGGGCGAGGATATGTCCGGCGTCGACTTTGATGCGGAGGGCAACGCATGGATTGCCAACAATGACAAGGGTCATATCTACAAGCTCAATCATGACGCGGCTACGGACACCTACGCGCTCGCCGGACAGTGGGCTACGGGCTACCCAGAAGGCGGCGGCGCACCGGACGCGGAAGGCATAGTCGCCGCGCGCAATGGCGATATCTACCTGGCCACCGAGCGCAACAACGAAGATAAGAAGGCTTCCCGGCCCTCGATTCTTCGCTTTGCCAACCCCACTGGCAAGGAGGGCACGCAGAACGCACAGCAGGAGCGGAACCTCGCGAAGTTCACGGGAGATATTCAGCCTAATGGCGGCTTGGAGGCGCTCGCGCAGCTGGAGGATGACGTCTTCGCCGCCGGTGTCGAGGAGACCGGTGACGTCCTCGTTGTCGATCTCAGCCAGGGGGAGCCGAGGCTTATGCAGCGATATTCTTCGCCTTTCAAGGGAGTAATGGCACTTGATTACAGCGCGGCTTCCAAGCAGCTCAGTGTCCTCTGTGACGAGATATGCGGGGGCGCCTCCCAGGTGTTGAACTGGGACGGAAATAAGCTCAGTGAGTCAGATGGAAAGATCTACGAGCGTCCGGAGAAGATGGGCAACTTCGCAAACGAGGGTTTTGCCAGCCACACAGACCAAGTTGAGTGCGAAGCCGGCGGTACTGTTACCGTCACCAGCTTCCTCTGGGCGGATGATGCCGCGACTGACGGCGTATCCTTGCGTTCCGCGCAGGTGCGTCATGGTGATTGTGCGCCTAAGCAGCCGACCCCGCCTACGGAGTCATCTCTTGGTTCTTCTTCCACCGACTTTTCTGCCGGTAGCGTCGTGGGAGCCCTCGTCGCAGCCTTGGCGGGCGTTGGGCCTGGTCGGCGCGCTCGGTGCGATCCTCCCGCAGCTTCTGAAGGCATTCCCAGCCCTTAAGGCTTTCCTCCGCCTTTAGTGTGGCACCACTATGACTGAGTCCTAAAAGGCAATTTTCAACGCCCTCGCGCCCCATATGCGAGGGCGTTTATGCGCCTTCGGAGGCTGTGAGCAACCACATAGAAGGGCTGCAGGATGCCCGTTTATGTGGGAAAATGCAACAAAAATTGTGCGGTGGGGGACTGTGAGGACTAATGGGATTTTCGTACGGTTTCTTAGCAACGACCTGCGGAGTACCGTAGAAGTCGTGCAGAAAACTCCGAGGAAATGGATACTTTCATGACCGCCCCCACTAAGGCACCAAAAGCCACACCGGTGCCCGAAACAACAGCAAAGCTGTATTTCAATTGGAAGAAGCTCCTCATCCCCCTCGTGGTCGGAGGAGCCATCGCGCTCATTCCGATTCCTGGTGACCTGGAGCCCCGCGCCTGGTACATGTTGGCACTCTTCGTAGCCACTATTGTGGCGATCATCGCCAAGGTTATGCCCATGGGTGCGGTGTGTTTGGTGGCGCTGACCCTCTCCGGTCTGCTGGGGCTGACCCCCATCAAGGCCGAGCAGGGCGATGTCGGAATGCTCTCGGGATTCGCCAATTCCACCATCTGGCTCATCGGCATCGCGATGTTCCTCTCTCGGGCCGTCATCAAGACTGGGCTTGGCCGGCGCATCGCGCTCTTCTTCGTTTCGGTATTCGGCAAGAAGATGATCGGCGTGGCCTATGGTTTCGCGCTTGCCGACGTCGTTATTGGCCCCGGCGTTCCCTCTGCCTCCGCGCGTGGTGGCGGAATCATGTACCCGATCATGCAATCGGTCGCCTCGGCCTATGGCTCTGAGGCCGGCCCCACAGCGCGCAAGGCAGGTGCCTTCCTGGCCATTGCCATCTCGCAGATTGACGCCATTGTCTGTGCAATGTTCTTGACCGCCATGGCTGGCAACCCCATCATGCAGTCCATGGCCGCCGACTACGGCGTGCATATCACCTGGACCTCATGGTTTGTGGGCGCTGTTGTCCCCGGCATCGTGGCGCTCATCGCCATTCCTTTCTTCCTCTACAAGGTCTATCCGCCAGAGATCAAGGATTCTCCTGAGATCGCCCAGTTTGCCAAGAAAGAACTCAAGGAAATGGGCCCCATGTCGCGGGCTGAGGCCATCTTGGCCGCGGACTTCGTGCTGCTGCTCTTCCTGTGGGTCGTAGGGGATATGGTCTTCGGCATCAACGCCACCGTCTCCGCTTTCATTGGCCTGGTTATCCTCATGCTGGCCTCCATCATGACCTGGGATGACATCATCAAAGAAAAGGGCGCGTGGAACACCATCTTCTGGTTCGCCGTGCTGGTCATGATGGCTGGAGCTCTGAACACTTATGGTGTGGTCGATTGGATCGCAAGCTCCATCGCTGGCTCCATCGGCGGGCTGTCCTGGCAGCTCGGACTGTTCATCTTGATTCTGGTCTTCTTCTACACCCGCTATCTCTTTGCCTCTGCCACTGCGCACATTGCCGCGATGTACTCGGCTTTCCTTGCCACGGCAATTGCCCTGGGCGCTCCTCCCACCTTGGCGGCCATGGCACTGGCCTACACGGCCTTGCTCAACATGGGCCTGACCCAGTACTCGGGTGGCCCCGGCCCGGCTCTGTTCGGCTCCGGCTATAACTCGACCGGCCAGTGGTGGGGGTACAGCTTCTTGTGCTCGATTCCTTCCCTCGTCATCTGGTTCGTCGTCGGCGGCCTATGGTTCAAGGTGCTCGGCTGGTGGTAATGCTTTCGCTGCTTTAGCAGCCCACGTAGCTGGCCTAAGACCCCTCCGGTTCTTCCGGTGGGGTCTTTTCTGCTGCAGCAGCAATGGCTTGGGCCAGGACCAGATCTTGCCAGCCCATACCGGAGGTCTTGAATACCACGGGGCTCTCGCGGTTGAGGCTATGCCGGCCGGTGACGATGTCCTTGAATTCGATGAGCGAGCCGGCCTCGAGGCTGCCTTCTTCGATGGCCAGGATGACGTCTCCGCATTCGCGCAAAGCATTAGCCGTGTCCTCGACGATGACCTGTGCGCTGCCCATGACATCGGAGCCGAGCTCGCGTTTATGGGGCTCATGGGAGCCCATTGCCACGATGATCGAGTCCTGGCGTGCTTCCGGGAGGCTAAAGAGTGGCTCAGCGGAGGTGGTACAGCACATCACGAGCTCTGCCTGCGCGAGTGCGGTCCGAGCCTTATCACTTCCCGCCTTCTGCCAATTGTCTAGGTCGGCGGCGGGAGATCGGCTGATAAAGGTGATGTCGATGTCGCGGCGGCCATTGATAAAGCTGCTCAAGGCCTCGGCGTGCCCCCGGGCTTGAGGCCCAGTGCCGAAGATGACGGTGGGCAGCGCAGTATCCTCTTCCTCGAGCAGCTGGCTGATCCCGGCCAGGGACAGTGCGGGGGTGCGCAACGTGGTCAGGGCGGCGCCGTCGATAATAGCGCGTGGGGAAAGCGTCGCTCCGTCGAAAAGCAGGTACTGCCCTTGGATGCGCGGAATGCCTTCGCCGAGGCTTTGTTCAGCGATTGTAAGCACCTTGATGCCGGCGCCGGTGTCCGTGGAGGAGGGCATGGTCAGCAGCTGGCCATGCGGAATGGGCACTGCTTGGCGGGGAGGGTTGGTGGAGGGCTCATAGCCCGTGGCGAGCGTGCGGCGGATGATCTCCACAGCAGTAGCGGGGGAGAGCCTGGCAAATACCTGTGCGGCGGAAATGAAGGGGATGTTGCGGCTCATAGGAAGAGTTTCTCCTTAGAATCTAGGAACTTTGGTTTATGGGCACCGGAATCCGTAGCCAATGGAGTGCCCCACCCTACCCAAGAAGGGCTGAACACTTTGTTGCCCGGACTGCGGGGCAGGCGGTCGTGTCTGGCGCCTTAATGTCTTATGAACCGAGTATGTCCCCGGTTATGTCTTGGGTAAAACTTGTGGAAAATCTAGTTGACCTGCCCGTTCCCGGTCAGCATTGTGTGAGTGGGCGGGGTACTCTCCCCGAACGTGACCACGTCTTGGCAGAGATCTCAGACCGCCCCAACTCGTAGCGTTTCCCGGCGCTCCTTCCTCGGCGCAGGCGCGGCGACAGGTGCCGCTGGGATCTTCGGCGCTAGGGCGCGAACTGCCCTAGCTGCGGAGGCGAGCCCGGTATTCGCGCATTCGGTGGCCTCGGGAGATCCCTACCCGGACAGCGTGGTGTTGTGGACTCGGGTGACACCCACCCCGGAGGCTCACCCGGGTTCCGGATTAGGGCCGTCCACTCGTGTGCGCTGGGAATTAAGCTCTGATCCGGGCTTTGGAATCCTCGTGGCCTTCGGGGAAACCTTCAGTGATGCGGGCAGCGACCACACCATCAAGGTGGTGGCCAGAGGGCTCGCTCCCGCCACCACATATTTCTTTCGCTTTAGCGTGCTGGATGGTCCCGCCAGCGGCGCAGTGTCGCGGACGGGACGCACCCGCACGGCCCCTGCGGTGGATGCACAGCTTCTGCGGCTGCGCTTCGGGGTATGTTCTTGCTCGAATTATGAGGCTGGGTACTTCCGCGCCTACCGCGATATGGCGGACCGAGACGATCTCGAGTTCACGCTGCACCTGGGAGATTTCACCTATGAGTACGCCAGCGGGGAGTACGGTGCGGCTCATAAGACCACGGTGCGCCGTGTAGAGCCCGCGCAGCGCACCACCACTTTGACCGATTACCGCATCCGGCAGGGCCACTATCACACGGATCCGGACCTGGCAGACTTGCTGGCAGCCAAGCCGCTTATCGCCATCTGGGATGATCACGAGTTCGCGGATAACTCTTGGCGTGAAGGCGCCACGGGCAACTCCATCGACATTCATGATGACTTTCCTGCCATGAAAGCCCAGGCCACCCAGGCCTACTTCGAGTGGATGCCGGTGCGCGCCGGGGAGGGGTTTGGCACGGCCGATGACCGTCACCTCTACCGCCACCTGCGCTACGGTGACCTAGCGGAGCTCATCATCCCGGATCTGCGCAGCTTCCGGGATTATCAGGTGCTGATGACTCCCTCCAATTCGGGGCTGGCCGCAGACCCTGATTATCTCCGGGCGGTTGGCGCCCCAGATCGCAGCATGCGGGTTAAGGGACATAAAACGTGTGTGAATCATGGTTTTTCTTGCGCTGGCCTGGGTTAAACCCTCAATATGCCTCTCCGCGGTAGAGGCACTTGCTCGATAGGGCCGGAAATACCAGTTCCTTCAGAATCTTATGGTAGGCCGTGCGGAAAAATTATCCGCCATGGCAAACCAATACAACACATGCAGCCTCTGCGGCGGCGAAATGATTAGAAATGGCTTTAATTCCTCCGGACGCTCCCGGCTGCGCTGTAAAAGGTGCGGCACCAGCACCACTGCGACCAATGACAGTGCCGTGCAAACTGCACGATTCAAGATCTTCACCGACTGGATCCTCTCATCCAACTCGCTAACCACCATCGCAGCCGACAACAAGAAGAGCAGACGCCAAATCACCCGCTGGTTTGAATCGTTTTGGCTCGTACACGTGCCGAACAATATCGACCCCAATCGGGTCTTTGACCAAGTATTTATCGACGGCACCTACTTCGGGCACAACAATTGCCTCCTGGTGGCATCATCTAAAACCCACGTCATTGCTTGGCGCTGGTGCCAGCGGGAATCCACCGCAAACTACCGGCGCCTACTCGACCAAATCCCCCACCCACCGCTAGTGGCCACCATCGATGGCCACCATGGACTGCTCAAAGCGCTCAAAGACCACTGGCCAACCACCAAAGTCCAACGCTGCCTGGTCCACATCAAACGCAATATCCAGCAAGAAGTAGGACTATATCCCAGGCACACGACCGGAAAAATACTGCGTGAACTCTCCCTATCACTGCTGAAAGTCAGCACCACCGAAGAAGCTGCGCAATGGTCAGCCAGGCTGCAAGAATTTAGCCAACTCTACGGACGCTATCTCAACGAACGAACCTTTATCAAAGACATCCAGCCTGCCGATATCCCCCAACGATTCCGCAGGAACAAAAAATGGTTCTACACGCACTACCGGCACAGATCAGCCTGGAAAAATCTCACCGACCGCTACGAAGAACAAACACTATTTACGTTCCTCACCAGCCAGGACAATGCACGTACCGTCCAGCTATCTAGGGAAACAAACAGTCTCGAAGGCGGAGTCAACGCCATGGTCAAAGACCTCGCCCGTCATCACCGCGGCATGACACGAGAACACCAACGCACAGCCATCGACTGGTGGTGCTACATGCACACCCAGTCCCCACGACCCCCACACGAGATTGCCAAAGAACAAAAGTGGGGACGCAACGCACTCGCCAAAGTAAAAGCTGCGTCCACCACCAACACGGCCAACGACCTAGATGGCGCACCAGCACAGTACGACACCGGGATCGAAAGCACGCACACCAACGATATCGGGATACGCAAAGGAAAGATGCACTAGCCAGCAAAACCCAAGCTCACACAGTACAAATCACGGAATCCACACACGCAAAATGTCACACCCCTCAACACGCCACTAGAAACACGTTTTATGGCGCTTAACCCTAGCATGCTGGGAGGCACACAATTTCAGTGGTTCGCGGATGCGTTGGCCACCTCTGGCACGCGTTGGCAGCTCATTGGTAACGAGGTGATGTTTGCCCCGCTGACCCTTCCTCCAACTTTAGATCCCCACATCCATGAGTGGCTGGTTCACCAGATAGGCCTGCCTGCAGAGGGAATTGCGTTGAACGCGGATCAGTGGGATGGCTACATGGCCGAGCGTTCAAGGATTGTTGAGCTCATCGCGGCTGAGAAAAAGCCGGGAGTGGTCTTTCTCACTGGTGACATTCATTCGTCTTGGGCCGCTGATATTCCCGCCAATGCGGGACAGTTTCGCCTTGGGCAGGATAACCGCGTGGTGGCCACGGAGTTCATTACGCCCTCGGTCACCGCCGGCAGCGCCTTTGATTCCTTGGCATCCAATCCGGCGCTGGATGTCCCAGTACGCGAACTTTTGAGAGTAGGCCAAGACCTCATTCGCAGCGTCGATACTTGGTACCGCTATATCGATCTCACTTCGCACGGTTACATGGCTGTGGAGGCCACCGCCGAGCGCGTCCAAGTGGATTGGCTGCATGGAGACGTGCTGGAGCCCAGCGCCGGTGTGTCCCACAGTGCTAGTTACCAGGCGCTTTATGGCGCGCCGGGAGCACGCTCGGTGGGAGAAGAGTTAGACCGCTCCGCTGCGATCTACTAGACTGGGGAGCCGTTGACGCTGAGCTCGCCGTTGGGGCCGACGGTGACCTCGGCGGCGAACGCTGCTGCGAGGTTGACGCGTTGCCACGAACCCGCGGCGCCGTTGTCTTGTTTATCCAGAGGAGAGCCCGAGGGGAGCGCGGTGGCAGCGATGACGCGCGCTCGTTGTTCCCAGGACAGCTCCGGGAAACGGTTGTGGAGCAAGACCGGAGCCCCCTGCGGAACATTCATGGGGCGATCCGTGGCATAGACGGGGGTTAGTCCATACGTTGCTTGGTTGGCATATATGGTCGCTGCCTGGGCATTGCTGGCATAGGCGCGGCCGGCTGCCTGCTCGGCGGCGATGGTCTCTGTGAGGGGCTTGCCGGTCCGCCACGTCAGTTCGGTACGAATCTCTTGGCCTACCTGGTTGAGAGCGTCTCGCATTTTTGGATCATTGAAACGATCCGCTGCTGCAGCGGTGCCGGTCATGCGCCCGCCGATGACGTCGAGTGGGTAATGCACTCCCATGACCACCCGGCTCTCCCCAGCCTCGGAACCGCGGGCGAGAAGCTGAGGGCCCAGCTCGGGCAGAGCTGCGGCGAGCAGCGTGGTGATAAGAACCGCCTGATTGGTGTGCCCGGAAGGAAAGGAGGCGGAGCCATTCAGGGCATAGTAGTCCTCGCGGCCATCGTTGTTCTTGTTGATGAGTTCTGGGGCCACCTCGAAGGGGCGGGGATAGTTAAAGATCTCTTTCTCCACCAGCGTGGAAGCTGCAATGCCCTGGGCGCGGGAGACATAGCCGGAATCGAGGAAGGCCCGTGTCTTGGGCAGCCGGTTTTCCGCGATGGCGGCGCGTAGTTGCTCGCCGAGGGTGGGACCGAAGGCGTCGGAAAGCGTGCCAAGTAGCCCACCGCTGTCGGCGCGAGCATCCGCCTGGGCGCGCGTGATCCGCTCGGGAGAGGCGGAGTTATTGATGCTCAGCGTGATATTCAGATTCTCGGCGAGGGTATCTGGGTGGTTGGCGCGCAGGTCAGCGAAGCCGTCGATCACAGAGTAATACGTGCCGCCGGGATAAGAGCTGATGTCAGAGATGTACCCAAAGTAGGCATCCGGACCGAAGGTTTGCGGTTGGGGCGCTCCTGATTCCGCTGGATAGGTGGTGGCAGGCAGAGAGCTAGGAGCGTATTGCTCCTGCAGTTCTTGCAGCTGCTGAGGGGGAGCTAGAGGCAGTGTGGCCGCAGAAGCCGGCACGACTACTGCTTGCATGGCTACGGCGCCAGTGATGAGAAGCGCTGAGAGGCGAGGGAGAACTATGTTGCGTCGATGATTCACACAGGCACACAGTATTGACCTTGTTTTTCCTCTCGGGAACGCCTAGATGTCGAAGCGGTGAATTGTGGCTAACGCAGGCGCGCTGATTCGATGCGCCGCGGGGCTATGTAGGCAGTAGAGCCCGCGCAGATGACGGCGACGAGGGTGAGGATGGTCTCCCAGTCGCCGTCGAGAAGCCCGCCGAAAAGAACCCAGACGATGATTGCTGCGGCGGTGAGCGCAAGGATGGCCACGCCAAAGAGGTTCTCGTTGCCCGTGCCGACAACGGGGATATACAGCAGGCCTGCGCACACGCCAACTAGGCCTGCGACTATTGCGACCAAGATGGCCATGGCGGGGCCCTGTTCGGCCCAACCGGAGATGGTGGAGACGATGAGATCGGTGACGATGACGACCGCGAAGGTGATAACGGCGCAAAGAACGCCCAGGATCGTCAAGTTGATAGCTAGTTTCTTGGTATCAAACTTTCCCTGTGGCTGTGGAGAATAGTAGCGCGATTCATCATCATAGGGCTGTTGATATGTCATGGCTCTAATTCTCGCATGCGCGGGCAAGCCGAGGAAAGACGCGGGCCCTTACTTCGGCTTGCGCACGATGGTGACATCTTCCTCTGGGTCGTCGGCGACGGCATCGGTGTACCACTCTGTCAGGGCGGGATCGTTGGTCTCGAAGTCGGCGCCGGCGCCTTGATCAGAGGGAACCTTGGTGACTCCAAAGACGAAGTCATCGCCGTGATCGTCGATTCCCTGCGCAACCCCCTTGCGGATCGCAGCGAGGGCGAAGCGGCGCCGGATCATAACGGGGTCATTGCGTAGATCGATGGCCCAGGAGACCATAACTCCCACGAGGATGATGGCGAAGGGAAGTGCGCAGGTAACCATGATGGACTGGAGCCCGGACAGGGCATTTTGTCCGCCGGCGAGCAGGAGCGACAGCGCCACTAGGCCGAGCGCGGCGCCCCAGATGATGGTGACTGGTTTGGAAGGCACCGCGCGTGCAGACTGGGACATCGAACCCATGACATTGGTGGCAGAATCCGCGGCAGTGGTGAAGAAGATGAGGATGGCGACCAAGACGATCACGTTGGTGATGGAGCTGAAAGGAAGGTTCCCCATGAGATCGAACATGACGTTCTCCCCGGAGTCCTTGACCTCCATGTCGCCACCGTTGAGGCGTTGCCAGATGGTGGAACCGCCAAAAATGATGAACCAGAGCATGGATATTCCTGCTGGAACGATGACGACGACGGTGACAAACTCGCGGATGGTGCGTCCGCGCGAGATCTTGGCAATGAACATGCCAACGAACGGGGACCACGAAATCCACCAAGCCCAGAGCAGCGTAGTCCATCCGAGGAGGAAGGCGCTTTGGGTGTCACCTTCGCTGGCATAGACCGAGAGCATGGCTGGTACCTGGTTGAAGAAGGTGATGACGGTTGAGGGGATGAGATCAAGCAAGAATACGGTGGGGCCGGTTAGAAGCGCGAAGATAGTAAGACCCAGCACGAGGAACATGTTGGCGTTTGATAGCAACCGGATGCCTTTCTTGACGCCGGAGACTGCTGAGATGACGAAGATAACCGTGAGTATAGTGATGGCAATGACGAGGAAGATGTCGCCGCCCAGTTCCTTACCGGTGACTATGGAGGTACCGGTTTGGATCTGCAAGGCACCAATGCCTAGTGAGGTGGCGGTGCCAAAGAGGGTCACCAGCACCGCGAGGATATCGATGATCTTGCCCAGGATGCGATTGTTGCCATCGGGGAAAATCGGCTCGAAGAGGGAAGAAATCAGCGGTAGCCGTCCGCGCCGGAAGGAGGCGTAGGCAATTGCGCCGCCCACCAGGGCGTAGACGCCCCAGGCTAGAGATGCTTGGTGCAAGATGCCTTGGGAGATGGCAAAGGTGACTAGTTCGGGAGATTCCGCGGGTAGATCCGTGCCCGGTGGTGGGGTAATGAAGTGGATGAGTGGTTCCATCGGGCCGTAGAAGATGAGCCCGATTCCAAGACCCGCGGCAAAAAGCATGGAGATCCACGACAGCGTTGAATAATCGGGCTCGCTATCGTCGGAGCCGAGTCGGATTTGGCCGGTTGGTGCTAGGCCGATGACGATCATGAAGATCAAGATGATGATCATCAAGGCGGTGAAGAACCAGCCGAAGTTGGTGACGACCCAGCTTTGCATGGTCATGCCTACTTCGTTGAGGCCGGTCGGCGAGATGAGTGCCCAGACAAAAACTGCGGTCGACACGAGAAGTGCAACCGCGAAAACAACCTTATTGGTGGGGAAAGTCGAATTGGTATCATCGACGTCGATTCCGGGAACGAGTGCCGGGTGAATCGAGCGATTTCCCGAAGAGGCCTGTTTGACCGCCGATTTCACCCGGTTTCTTGCTTTTTTCTTTTCTTCAGACATAGAGAGTCCATTCGATTGGTCTAAAAGCTTGCTGGGGTGATCTTAGCGGGGAGGGTGCTAAGGAGTTTCTATAACCCCCTAGAAAATGGTCTCATTCTTTTCATTGGTGGCGCCGGACTGCGTCGGTGGACGATAGGGATCTTGGCCCGGCCGGGCCACTGGCGCTGGGTTCTTGCGCTGCCGTAACTGCACCGGAGGAATAGGGGGCGCAGGCAGTCGGCGCGGGGAGTCAGGACTGTGGCCTATATAGCCTTCGACCTGCCCGAAGCGCTCACTGCCGGCCTCCCATTCCGCGCGGTAGTGACGGATCTCGGCATCATCGCGGCCGATGAAGTTCCACCACATCACCAAAGACTCGGGGAAGGGTTCCCCGCCCAGCAGGATCAAACGGGCGCTCTCACTTCCAGTATTGCTGATGCATAAGGTGTTTGCCCCGGTTCCGGCGTAGGCGAGTTCGGTCCGGTTGACGGTGACGCCTTCTAGCGAGATGCGGCCCGTGTCTACCAAGATGCCGTGCTCGAACTCGGCATTCACCGGTAGATCGAGCGTGGCGCCAGGTTCAAGGTTCAGCTCCGCGCCGAGCAGGGGACTGAAGGTGGTCACGGGCGAAGTAGAACCGAGCGCCGACCCGAGAAATACCAGCGCGCTTCCGCCTGGAAATTCGACAGGTTGGGGAACGTAGTGGTCAAAGCGGCGCTCGCCGTGCCGTGCGCTTTCCGGCAGCGCCGTCCAGAGCTGCACCCCGTGGAGGATTTCCGTGTCCTCGGTTGAGACCTCAGAATGGCAGATTCCGCCGCCGGCAGTCATGAGGTTGACCTCGCCGGGGCGCACGATCTCGTGAATACCTGCGGAATCATCGTGGCGAATAGTGCCGGAGAAGAGCCACGACACCGTCTGGAGTCCTGTGTGGGGGTGGGGAGCTACATCCATACCGCCGGATTCGCCGACTGGGTCTGGCCCGTAATGATCGCAGAAACACCAGGCGCCAATGAGGCTGCGGCGGCGCTGGGGGATGGTGCGGTGTACGGTCATGCCGCGTGGCCCTCCCAAGGGGACATCGCGCGCGGTGATGATTTCGATGTCGACGCGGGTGTCACCGGCGCTGCACACAACTTCGGCCGGATGGGGATCAGCATTGGACATGGCGACGGCTCCTCGCTTGACTGGGAAATTTTCAGACGTGTCCTACATCATAGCTTTTATGTTCGGCGCTCCGACGCGGGTTGTCAGGCTGGGCTGTGCTTATAAAAAGCTAAGTTAAAACCTATCCTGTGGTGCAAAAGACAAGGCTGTGGAAAAAACCTCCTGGCCAGCAGTTTCGGGCACTTTCGGGATGGTGGGGAACCGTTATAGCCTCTAGAATATTCGACAAAATTCACTGAGCAGTTGTTTAATCTAATTAGCCAAGACAAACCTTATAACTACGTCTCCCCTTGGCTTATGAGAAAAGAGCATGTCATGTCGTTCCTGCGTCGTGCCGCCAGTGGTGACACCCCAGCACAGCCCCTGCTGTCCTTGTTTTCTATCCCCGTCGGTCACAGCTGTGTCCTGCAGCACGTAGGGGAGGAGTTCCTCAGCCGGCCAATGCGCCAGCGGATGGCAGAACTAGGCTTGCGCGCGGGCACTCACATCGCCATCTGCCAGAAAACGGCCGGTGGTGGACGAGTACTGCGGATCGGCAACACTCGTTACGCGGTGGACAAGGAAACCTCGAAGCAACTCATGGTCGCGGCGGGTGAGAACTAATGGCTCCTAAGACTGCCCCTACCACCTGCCATTGCGAGTCCCACGGCGGACCCGTCGCCCCGGCAGGAACTCCAGTCATCGCCCTCGTCGGCGCGCCCAATGCTGGAAAGTCCACGCTCTTTAATGCTCTTACCGGCGCTAAGGCACGCATGGGTAACTGGCCAGGCACCACTGTTGAGGTTAGCCGTGGGGCATGGAAGGCGCACGCGGGCCACGAGGGTGCAGATGCACGGGTTTTTGACGTGATCGACTTCCCCGGCGCCTATTCTCTCGACCCCATGAGCCCCGACGAGCAGCTCACGCGCGATCTCGTGATCGATTGCGTCGAAGAGGAGCTGCCGGACCTCGTACTCGTGGCCGTTGACGCCTCCAGCCTCTCGCGCAGCCTCTACATGGTGGCGCAATTAGCCGAGGAAGCCGCGCGCATCGTGGTCGTAGTAACGAAGAGCGATATTGCGGCGGAAAACGGGGAGGTCTTCGACCTCGACGCAATCTCGAAGCAGATACAGGCCCCCGTCGTGGCCATTGACCCGCGCCACCGTGTCAACCTGGAAGGCTTGGCAGAGGTCATTGAGGCGGAGTTGGCGCGCCCGCGCCGGGTTCGTCGTCAAGCGGAGGCGTCCACGGATGCCTTTGCGCTTGCCGACGGCCGCTTTTCCTGGATCGAGCACATCGTGGCTGAGGCCAGCACGGAAAAGCATCACGCCAGCGCCAGCCGCAGTGAACGCATCGACCGCGTGGCGTTGCATCCGTTAGCCGGCCCACTGCTCTTCCTGGCCGTCATGTGGGCGGTGTTCCAGATTACGACCACCGTTGCTGCGCCTTTCCAGGATTGGCTGGACGGATTCTTTAGCGGCCCCGTCAGCGACGGTGCCACCGCGCTGCTCGAGACCCTAGGTCTGACGCACCCGGTGTTCTCCGGACTCATTGTCAACGGCCTCATTGGGGGCGTGGGCATGGTGCTTACCTTCGCACCGCTCATGGCCTTGATGTTCCTGTGCCTAGCAGTACTCGAAGATTCCGGATACATGGCGCGTGCGGCGGTAGTGACGGATCGCGTGATGAAGGCCATTGGCCTGCCGGGCAAGGCTTTCATCCCCCTGATCGTCGGCTTTGGCTGCAATGTGCCTGCCATCTCTGCGACCCGGGTACTTGGACAGCGCCGCCAGCGGGTACTGACCGCGCTGCTCATTCCCTTTACCTCTTGCTCGGCGCGGCTGACCGTGTACCTCATGCTGGCGGCTACCTTCTTTCCTGATCATGCCGGTTCCGTCTTGTTCGCGATGTATCTCATCTCCATTGGCCTCGTCGTCGCGGTAGGCCTGCTGATGAAGAACACCCTGTGGCGCAGGATGGGCTCCGAGCCCTTGGTCATCGACCTTCCCGTCTACCAGCTCCCCGGCGCGCGACTGGCGCTTTCTGTGACCTGGATTCGCCTGCGTGGATTCTTGCACACTGCTGGTGGAATCATCGTCGCCACCGTGGCTGTGGTCTTCGTGCTGCAGTCGACTCCGGTCACCGGTGGTTACGGCTTCGCCGACGAGGATATGCCTTTCGACGACACCGCTTATGGCCGCATGTCCAACGCGGTGGCCCCCGTATTCGAGCCGGCCGGATTCGGTTCCGGCGCCATTGCCGGCACTTTGGTGACTGGGTTCGTGGCCAAGGAAGCTGTTATTTCGACGTGGGCGCAGACTTACAGTCTTGATGATGTCAGCGATGAGGATCCGGATGATCAGGGTCAGTCCGCTCTGGCGGAGGCAGTCCGCGTGGACTTCTCGCAGGCCTCCGGCGGTCACACCGTGGCCGCGGTCTGGGCGTTCATGCTATTCCTCTTGGCCTACACGCCCTGCGTAGCTACCCTGGCAGCACAACGCCGCGAGATCGGCACCAAGTGGATGCTTTTCGGCGTGGGGATTCAGCTGGCCACGGCATGGTTGCTGGCGGTCGTAGTATTCAACTTTCTAAAGATCTGGTTCTAATGACAGCGCAAATGACACAACAACCTTCGACGCGCAGTGAGCAGGCTGGGCCGCTTTCCAAAGTGGCTGCCGCCGTGCGCGAGGGAGCCACCACAGCTGCGGAGATCTCTCGGGCGACGGGTCTATCGGCCTCGACGGTGTCTGCGGCCTTGGACTACCTCACGCGTGTTGGCATGATGCGTTCCTCGCAAGAGTCGAGCGTATGCACGGAATGCGGCCTGCGCAGCTCCTGCACAACAGGCCCCAGCTCTTGCGGCTCTCAACGCGGCGGACTGGTCACCTTAACCCTCCTAGACACACCTCCGCGCTAAAAAGTGCCCGCAGGAACTGTGTGTTCCTGCGGCTTAGTAATCTTTGAGAAGATGCGCAAAGACCTGTTCGCGCAACAAAGGCGCCAATGGCACTCCCGGGGCAGCGGGGTTTACCCAGGCAAGTTCACTGATTTCCGTTGAGGGGTGCGCCACGGCAATGGACTCGGGGTAGGCAAAGACATGCGCGCGGATGGTGTCATCTTCCTCATTGGCGGAAGGGCTGACAAAGACCCCAACGGGAAGAAGCCTATCTGTATTGATGGTGGCGCGAATGGTCTCAAAAGTCACCCGGCACGCGGCGGTGGCGGGGGACTCACCCCTGGAAATGTCTCCATTGGGCAGCATGAAGTGCGGCGTGTCCGTCTTGCGGATGCTCAGGATACGCCCGTGAATGTCATGGAAGACAACGGCGGAAACCTCGCGGGTGCTCATGGTTTAACAGCTTAGTCCGCTGAAAGGATTTTTCCTGTTAAGTAGATCCCTCGGGCTTAGTGACATCGATCCGCGCGTTCAAGATAACGGCTTGGACACAGTCCCGGCGAGTGTCTTTGGAAGCCCCACATCCGTGACACCATAGGTTAAAGCAACTACTGCAGCGCCTAGACCTTATAAAAGGAAGTCCTTTAATCATGTTTCCGATACCGTATCTGAAGACAACTCTCGTGGCCTCGGCCTTTGCCGGTGCTTTCTTCTTGGGTTCGCCATTGGCCGGTGCTGCGGAGGCGCCGGCGGGCTACTTTGAACAAGCTCGCACGGAGTTGGAGAGCGCGGGAGTCGCTGTACCTGCAGTGGACCCAGCAGTGACTAAGGCTATCGATAGCGGGTTGGGGTCCCTTCTCAACACCGAGCAAGCGCGCGCAGTGCAGGAAAAGTACGCGCAGCCAGCAACCAATCCGAACCCTCTGGGGCTGGTAGAGGAGGCTACACAGCCTGAGTTTCGTCCCCAAGGCACGGATCCAAATTACAGCTGGAAGAATGACGCCTTTTCCAAGGTAGCAGCCGGGAAACCGGGCGCAGATTTTGTCCTCCACCGAGTTCCCGGCTCCTATTTCGACGCTCCGCGCATTCCGGAGGAGTCCAACACGGCCATGACCCAGGGGCAATCCCTGTATGGCCCAGGCACTCCTCTCTATGTCAACGACAATACGATGTGCACACTCGCCGTTGCGGGTGAGGACGGCGAGGGAAGAAAGGTGGGGATTACTGCCGGGCACTGCGGAAACATCGGCGATGATGTCGCCTCCGCAGACTCCTGGCACGTGGGGCCGACCGGCACTATCGCCGCCAAAAACGAGTACTTGGACTATTCCGTCGTCGAGTTTGGTTCCCAGGCTAAGGTCAGCCGCAGTTACAACGGCCTTGAAGTAAATAGCTTTGGCGGGCAGGTGAATCCGGGTGAGGTGGCCTGCAAGAATGGCGTGGCAACCGGTACCACCTGCGGGGTGACCTATGCGGAGAACTCCGAGATTCAGATCAACCAAGTCTGCGCCATGGGTGGGGATTCAGGCGCCCCGCTCTATTCCAACGGCCGGGTAGTAGGTTTCATCACGGGCGGAATCATCAACAACTTTGATTGCCGCACGCCGTGGCAGGGAGCTATTCACAGCCCCACCACCGCCACGCGCGCGGACGCCGTCCTTGCCGATCTCAACGCGCGAGGCGGAGTGGGAGCCGGATTCCGGTTGCCGGAGGATTAAATCCGCACTTCCTGCGGGATTAAGAGCATAATTCTCCTTATCGAAGGAAAACACCTACGATGAGGAGAAGAGAAGATCATGACTGATGCCCGCAAAAACGCCTATGTACTGCAACAGCTGGCATTCGAGGACTTGGGTATTCTAGAGCCGCTTTTGAGAGAACGTGGCTACTCAATCCGTACCTGGGAGGCGGGAGAAGTCCCTGAGCTTCCCTCCCAACTCGGGCCTGCGGATCTATTAATCGTTCTCGGCGGGCCGATTGGCGTCTACGAAGAGGAGGCCTATCCATTCCTGCGGGAGGAAAAGCTCCTCGTGCGTCAGTGGTTGGACAAAGACTTAGCGATTCTCGGCATCTGCCTAGGCGCGCAACTCATAGCTGAGGCTCTAGGAGCGCCGGTAACACCCACAGGCCGCAAGGAAATTGGATACGCGCCGCTGACTCTGACTCCGGCGGGAGCATCTAGCGTCCTTGCAGCGCTGGCCGGTGAGCAGGGCGAACCGGTGCCCGTGCTGCATTGGCACGGGGATGAGTTCGCCATTCCTGCCGGGGCGAAGCGCCTTGCGGAAACGGCAGGTTTTCCCAACCAGGCATTTAGCGTGGGCGAGAAGGTGCTCGCGCTCCAATTCCACCTCGAGGCGGATTACCAGCGCATTGAACGCTGGTTGGTCGGTCACTCAGGCGAGCTTTCTGCCGCCGGAATCGATCCCACCACCATCCGCGAGGACGCGCGCCGCTATGGACCTCGCCTGGCCGTGGCTGCAGGAGCTGTTTTCAACGGCTGGCTCGACGGCGTAGCACTTGGTGACTAATCGGCGGAATACTTGGTGACTAATCGGCGGAACTCTTGGTGACTAATTAGTCACCAAGTGGGGGATGCAGGCTATTGAGAACTTGGTCGTGGAGGAGTCCGTTCGAGGCGAGGGCGGAACCGCCATGGGGGCCGGCAACACCTTCGAGAGTGGTGAACGTGCCGCCAGCCTCCGTCACCAAGAGGGAAGGGGCAGCTAGATCCCAGAGCGAAACCTCGGGTTCGGCCGCGATGTCAACTGCGCCTTCCGCAACGAGGCAGTAGTTCCAGAAGTCGCCGTAGCCGCGCAGGCGCCAGACTTTATCCGTCAACGCGATGAACTCTTCGCGCAAGCCGTGCTCTTTCCAGCCACTCAGGGAGCTCATAGACAAGGAGGCATGCTGGAAGTCACTGACGCGGGACACCTGGAGACGCTTGGGCTCGCCACCGAAGACGCGGTAGGCGCCGGCGCCCTTCGCTGCATACCAACGCCGCCGCAGTGCAGGGGCAGAAACAACGCTGACCACCGGCTCGCCATCTTCCAGAAGGGAGATGAGTGTGGCCCATACGGGGACGCCACGCACGAAGTTCTTGGTGCCATCGATGGGATCAATGACCCACTGGCGGCCGCTAAAGCAGGCCTCGCCACCAAATTCCTCGCCCAAGACCTCGTCACGAGGACGGGTGCGCTTGAGCTCGCTGCGGATGAGTTTTTCGCAGTCGAGGTCGGCATCAGAAACCGGGGTCATATCCGGCTTGTCTTTCACCGAAAGATCAGCTGCCTCGAAACGGTCCATGGTCACCACGTCTGCGTGACCCGCCATCTCGAGAGCCAAGCCGAGATCCTCTTTGTACTTACCCACGAAGCAACTCCTCCATTTGTTTAACTACCTGCTTGTTTCCAGCCAGGCTCCATTCCACTCCGCCGGCATTGACCTTGATGGCGGCGCCACCGGCGGCCTCGACGAGGGCCTTGCCCGGGAACCAATCCCAGTCAGCCACGGAATGCTGCATCCATGCGCCCCACGTGCCTTCGGCAACGGAGGCTAAGTCTACCGAGCCGGCGCCCAGCATCCGAACCGTGGCGAATTGGCTAGCTACTTTCTGCCAGGTGGCGTGAATAGCCGGATCTTGCAGGGAGGAGGGGTGGAGGTAGGTAGCGAGGCAGACCTTTTCAATGGGGACATCACCGAGCGGGGCGACGTCTTGTCCGTCGCGGGAGGTGGGAAAGCCGTGCCCACCAAACCAGGTGTATCCCATGGCGGGACGGTGGACGGCGCCGAGGATGACATCTTCGCCGGCGACGAGAGCGAGGGCGGAGCACCAGTAATCAGAACCGGAGGTAAAGTTGTAGGTTCCATCGACGGGGTCAATGACCCAAGTGCGGCCTGAGGTGCTGTGCGCTGCCGCGCCCTCCTCGCCGAGGATCCCATCCTCAGGGCGCAAGGCAGTGATGACGCCTGCCACGAAGCGCTCGGCGGCGCGGTCGGCATCGGTAACGACATCGGAGATGGAGGTCTTGTAATCTACGGAGAGTCCTTGCTCGCGCATGCGCCAGGCAAGACGGCCTGCGTTGTAGACCAAAGCCTGCGCCAAGTGGGCGTCGGAATCCTGCGCGTGAGCAACGTTGAAGGTCTTGATGAGAGCGTCAATCATCTCATTCAAGCTGGGCGGTTGAGTCATGGACACCATTGTCGCGCTTAACGCCACCGATCGCTAATTGAACGCGGTCTCACGGGTAGACTAGGCGGCTATGCGCCAGGAAGTATCAGCACGAATCTCAGAATTGAACGCCACTTACGGGAGCATCGAAAAGGTTTCGGATCCGGAGGCTTTGGCCGAGAGCATTCGAGAGCTAGAGGCCCAAGCGGGAGATCCCTCCTTGTGGGATGATCCTTCCCACGCCCAGAAAGTCACCTCTGCGTTGTCGGCGGCCCAGGCGAAGCTGCGCAAGCTTGAATCCCTGCGCGGGCGCCTCGACGATCTGCCCGTGATGTATGAGCTGGCGGAGGAAGAGGGAGACGCGTCGATCGCAGACTCAGAGCTGGAGGATCTCGCAGCCGCTATTGATGCGCTCGAGGTCACCACGATGCTCTCTGGCCCTTATGACGAGCGCGAGGCTGTGCTTAATATTCGTTCCGGTGCCGGCGGCGTGGATGCGGCCGATTGGGCGGAGATGCTCATGCGCATGTACACCCGCTGGGCGGAAAAGCACGGCCACAAGGTAGATGTCTACGACATTTCCTATGCCGAGGAGGCGGGCATTAAATCGGCCACCTTCGTTGTGCACGGTGAGTATATGTACGGACAGCTTTCCGTTGAGCAGGGGGCGCACCGCCTCGTGCGCATTTCTCCCTTTGATAACCAGGCCCGGCGCCAGACTTCCTTTGCAGAAGTTGAGGTGTTGCCTGTGGTTGAACAGACGGATTCCATCGAGGTCCCTGACTCCGAGATTCGCGTTGACGTCTACCGCTCCTCGGGCCCGGGTGGCCAGTCCGTCAACACCACTGACTCCGCGGTACGCCTGACCCACATTCCGACTGGGATTGTTGTGACCTGTCAGAATGAGAAGTCACAGATTCAAAATAAGGCCTCGGCGATGCGTGTGCTGCAGGCCAAGTTGCTCGATCGCAAGCGGCAGGAAGAGCGCGCCGAACTCGATGCCTTGGGCGCGGGTGGTAACGCCTCCTGGGGAAATCAGATGCGCTCCTATGTTTTGCACCCTTATCAAATGGTCAAGGATCTGCGCACCAACTACGAGGTGGGGGATCCCTCGAAGGTGCTCGACGGTGACATTGATGGCTTCCTGGAGGCGGGGATTCGCTGGCGTATGGCCGAAGGCGGCGCTAATACAGGAGCCTAAAGAGCGCCGCGTTTGAGGTTCCCAATGCCAAGCCATGTTGCTAAAGTGGCGCAAGTGATCACCTTCGAAAAAGTATCCAAGATCTACCCGACCTCCACGCGGCCAGCGTTGGATGAGGTCTCTTTCGAGATCGATGACGGGGAATTTGTGTTCCTCATCGGGCCTTCCGGATCCGGCAAGTCGACATTTCTGCAGCTCATGGTGCGCGAGACTAACGTGACCTCCGGTGATATCCACTTTGATAAGTTCCACGTCAATAGGCTCAAGGGCCGCGAGATTAATCATTTGCGCCAATCCATTGGTTACGTGTTCCAGGATTTCCGCCTCCTTCCCAAGCTCGATGTCTACCACAACGTGGCTTTCGCGCTGGAGGTCATCGGGAAGAAGAAGTCGCGCATCGACAAGGCTGTGCCAGAGGTACTGGAGATGGTGGGCTTGGGCTCCAAGCAGCACCGCATGCCCCATGAGCTCTCAGGTGGTGAGCAGCAGCGCGTGGCCATTGCCCGCGCCTTCGTCAATCGACCCACACTAGTGCTTGCCGACGAACCTACCGGCAACCTCGATCCAGCTACCGCGTCGGAGATTATGGGGTTGTTGACCACCATTAATCGCCGCGGAACAACGGTCGTTATGTCGACGCACAACGCGCGCGCCGTGAATGAGGCGCGCCAGCGCGTCCTCGAGCTTTCTAATGGCAAGCTCGTCCGCGACGAAATTAATGCACTCTATGGGGAGGCGCTCTAATGCACTTGGGATACGTGCTGCGCGAGGCTTTCAAGGGCCTCGGACGAAATCTGACGATGACCATCGCCATGATCATCACCACGGCGATTTCGGTAGGCCTTGTTGTCGCCGGTATTCTCGTGACAGACATGACCAAAAACACCAAGGAGATCTACCTTGAGCGGGTCGAGGTTATGGTGCAGCTCGATGAGGACATCTCCGCCAATGATCCGGAGTGCACCACGCCTGCCTGCGCGGATTTGAAGGAGGAGCTGGAGACAAACAGCGAGATCGACTCGGTAGAGTACCGTAACCGCCAGGCCTCCTACGATCGCTTCGTGGAGCTTTTTGAAGACACCGACCCTGTGATGGTGCAAGAAACCTCACCGGATGCGCTGCCTGCGGCTTTCCACGTGCGCCTCAAGGATCCGACCAATACTGAGGCGCTCGCGGCCATTGCCGATGATCCCGCCGTTTCCGAGATCGTCGACCAACAGGAAGAGGTTCGCGGCGCGGCCAGCAACCTCGACTCTATTCGCAACGCCACCTTCATTCTGGCGGCAATAATGGCGATAGCCGCGGTGTTCCTCATCGCCAACATGGTGCAGATTGCGGCGTTTAACCGCGCTCGAGAGACCTCCATCATGCGCATGGTCGGCGCTTCGCGGTGGTTTACCCAGGCTCCCTTCGTTCTTGAGGCCGTCCTCGGTGCCTTCATTGGCGTGGTGCTCGCCGGGGCGGGTGTGCTGGTGGGCAAGAAGACCGTGCTGGATCCCTCGCTAGAGAATCTCTACCAATCTCAGCTGCTTGCGCCTATCAATACAGGGGATATTTGGGTGGCTTTGCCCATCGTCGGACTCATCGCTCTCATTTTTGCCGGGCTTACCGCGCTGGTAACAATGCGGGCTTATGTGCGCAAGTAGGACGCGGCTTCGACAAGCGGCTTGATAGGTGGCTGGCGTGGCCGCTACAGTGAAGTAGTTATGGCTAAGAAGGGCAAGAAAGACAAGAAGGCGGCTTCCGGCGAGGCAACGCTGGCGACAAACCGCCGCGCCCGGCACGACTACAAGATCCTCGAGGAATATGAGTGCGGAATCGTGCTCCTCGGCACGGAAATCAAGTCCCTGCGCGAGGGGAAGATCTCCCTCAACGATGCCTTCGCCACCATCGACAACGGTGAGGTCTACCTGCGTAACCTCCATATTCCGGAGTACTCCATGGGGTCGTGGACAAATCATAGCCCCAAGCGCACCCGTAAGCTGCTGCTGCATCGTCGTGAGATAGATAAGCTCTTTGGTCAGGTACGCAACGGTAATAAGACGCTTATCCCGCTCAAGGTCTACCTCAAAAATGGCTATGCCAAGCTCTTGCTTGGGCTGGCTGAGGGTAAGCAAGACTACGACAAGCGCGAGGACATTAAGCGCCGGGACCAAGACCGAGACATCTCCCGTGAGTTGGGGCGCCGAGTTAAAGGCATCAACGTCTAAACCATCCGCCTTGAAGGAATAGAGTGCCGTGGGGTAGCGTTGTAGCCAACATAAGGAAGATGCACATCCCGCCTTATGAATATGGGGTTGATTTGGTTTCGACTTCGTACATTGCGCCAGGGGAAGCGTGCCGGTGCAGGCTAGAGACCACCGTATAAGCGTCGTAGCAACCAATAAGCGCAGAGAAGAACTCTCAGCGTGACTACGCCCTCGCTGCCTAATTACAGCGACGCGTGTCTGTCAGCCTAGGTTTTGTTCCTGACCTAGATCCTGGCATCGACTAGGGAACTTGCCGTCTGGTTGTGCCAACAGGGCCAGATGGGACTCTCACTGATGGCTGGGCTCATCATCCGGAACGTGTTCGTCCGAGCCGGAGAGCCGAGCAGAGATCCCGCGCGAACTGCGCACGGAGAAGCCCTGGCAAAATGACGAAGGACCCGGGTTCAAGTCCCGGCAGCTCCACCAAAGGCAAAACCCCTGGTCATCACTGGCCAGGGGTTTTGTCGTATTTATGCTGGTAAGCGGCGTGTTATGATGTGGCCAGGAGTGGCCAGGAGTGGCCAAGAATGTAACCACTTACGGGAAAGATACGGGAAGGTTTTCCCGCTCTCGTACAGGAGGAAAGGCAACCCCCATGGCTGGCAAGAGACGAACCCGGCGCGCCTTCGGTACTGTCCGCACCAAAAGCAAGCGCTTGTACGCCGAGTACACCGGACCCGATGGAAAACAGCACACCCCTGGATTCTCGTTTGCTAACCGCACCGATGCAGATGGATGGCTGGCGACGGAGCGTCGGTTGATCGATCTGGAGACCTGGACTCCTCCAGCGCAGCGTAAGGAGCAAGAGAAGCAGGACTCGACGACCGTGGGGGAGTGGGTGCGCACCATGTTCCAGTCGATCTTCGACCAGGAAACCCCTGACCGGGTATGGGCCCAGGCCAAGGCGGTGGTCGACATGCTCGATGACA
>NZ_DGRD01000033.1:0-68041 GCF_002390965.1 Corynebacterium sp. UBA4397 | reverse complement strand
TGGCCCGTAAGGGCGGGAAGATAGTCTGGCAGCCACCGCACACGCACTAGCCGTTAGGGCCACACAGGAGCCCAACGGCGACTTCCAGCACCCCAAAAACACACCCAGCCGGCCAAGCCGGCTCTTTCCGTCCTTAATACACACCTGCGGAATGACCGCCACAGAGAGCGCAAGCAGCCCGCCAGTTGGGGCCTTCGTCCACGCCTATCACTGCGCGCTACTACCGTAAGCGTGCGGATGACGCTGGTTAGGGGATATTTTTTGAGCTGGAGACGAGACTTGAACTCGCAACCTACGCATTACAAGTGCGTTGCGCTACCAATTGCGCCACTCCAGCAGTGCAGCACCAGGCTGCAAGTAGGAATGCTACCTGAGGCCTGGTCTGTTTAAAAAAAGTAGGCCCCACCGGTGCACTTTTTCCGGCTAGGGGATAGAGTTCAGGCATATCGCCATTGACCAGTTTCCACGTACGTTAAAAGGGTTCTTGCGTGTCACTTTTTTCCTCGATGCGGGATCGCTTCCGGGCTTCCTCCGGCAACTTCGCCACCATCGACGCCGCCAAAGCCGCCCCGCCGCCCTCCCCGCTGGCACCCGTCGACCTCACCGATGCCGCACAGGTCACCGGCGTCATGGAGATCGCGGCCCGAATCGGTGAGATCCTCATCTGCGCCGGCACAGCCAACTCGGATGCGCGGGCGCAGATTCACCTTGTGGCCTCTTCTTATGGTCTGCATTATTGCCACGTCGATATCGTGATGAATACGATTACCATCCACACCGCTATCGGCACGGGTGAGTCGCGCCGCAACCTCCACGTCTTCCGCGTCGCCCCTTCTCTTACAGTAGACTTCTCGCGCCTATCCGCAGTGGACCGGCTCATCCGTTCCATTCACCAGGGCACCACTCCCCCAGCCCAGGCGGAAAAGCGCCTCGATGAAATCAACGCTATGGGCCCGCCCTATCCGCGGTGGCAGGTGCTTCTAGGCTGGGGCGTAATGGGCGGGACCTTCGCTGTCATGCTCGGCGGCGATGCCCTCGTGGGAGTTATCTCTTTCCTCGTCTCCGTACTCATCATGGGCATCAACATGTGGCTGGCCAACTACCGGCTGCCGCCCTTCTATCAAAACGTGACCGGCGGGTTCATCGTCGTTGTGCCAGCGGCGATCTTGTACAACGTGGCCGCAGGCTATGGCATCAACTTCTCGCCTTCCCAGATCATCAGCTCCGGGATCATCGTGCTCGTGGCAGGTCTGACGTTGGTGCAATGCCTCGTCGACGGTATTACCCGCGCCCCGGTTACCTCCGCTGCGCGCTTCTTCGAGGCCATCATGTCCACCGGCGCGATCATCGGTGGAGTCGGCGTGGGTATCCAGTTCTCTAGTTGGTTGGGCTTTAGCCTGCCACCGCTTGCCACCATCGCACCGCCGGTCTACCACCATGTGCCCCTGCTCATCGCCTGCGGCAGCATCGGTTCAGCCGCATTCGCGCTGGCCTGCGGCGCTTCCAGAATCGAGGTGCTCGTCTCCGGGGCGACCGCAGCAGCCGGCATGGTTTTCTACTACTTCGTGGTCATCCCCTTCGGCGTGACCTCTGTTATTGCCTGCGGCATTGCCGCGGTGGCCGTGGGCCTAGCTGGCGGCTTGCTCTCCCGGCGCTACATGATGCCGCCGCTCATCACCATGATCGTGGGTTATACACCCATGCTTCCCGGGCTCAGCCTGTACCGCGGCATGTATGCCACTCTCAATGAGCAGATGATCACCGGCTTTAGTAACCTCGCCAAGGCTCTGGCCATTACCGGCGCACTCGCCGCCGGGGTGGTTCTAGGCGAGCGCGTGGCGCGCAGGCTGCGCCGGCCCAAGTACTTCCGGCCTTATAGCGCCTTCAAGAGGCTCGGCCGCTACTCCTTCCGCCGTGCCGCGCGCCTGACGCAGCGGGCACCGCGGATTCCGCGCGTCCCGCTCTCGCCCTTTGCCCCGCGCGTGAACCGCCCAGTCTTGCCTCCCAAGCTGGGGCCGAAGAAGCCTTCGAAGTCTGCTGAGTCCTCGGCGGCCACGGCCACGCCACCGCCTTCCGCGCCCAAAGAGCCAAAGTAGTAGCCCTTAGCGTAGAATGGCCTGTCTAAAAGCTATCTTCAACTTCATTTCTATTTGTGCAGGAGGACTTCGTGCCACCAAAGGTCACCGACACTCAGCCTAATGCTGACCAAACGCATGCTGTCGAGGAAGAGACCGCACTCGCTGCCCGTCGCATTGTTGCAACCTACGCCCGCGATTTCCTTGATGGCGTGACGCTGATGTCGATGCTGGGGGTTTCCCCAGAGGGCTTGGTACACAAAAAGGTCTTGGCAGAGCAGGCCGATGCCGCACCCGCTAAAAAGGCCACCAAGTCCGCTGCCAAGAAGGCAACGAAGAAGGCCACCAAGAAAACGGCTAAGAAGGCCAGCAAGTCTACGGCCAAGAAAGCCACGAAGAAGACCGCCAAGAAGGCGACTAAATCCACGGCTAAAAAGACCACGAAGAAGGCATAAACCATGAGCGGCCGCGACAATGACTTTGTAGTAGTGGCCAACCGTCTGCCGGTTGACCTCAACACCGCGCCAGACGGAACCCGCACGTGGAGTGCCTCCCCCGGCGGACTTGTCGCGGCACTTTCCCCGGTTTTGCGCACTCAGCAAGGCTGTTGGGTGGGCTGGCCGGGCGTACCCGATGCCGCGCCGGATCCCTTTTATACCGATGATGGCATCCTATTGCACCCAGTCCGTCTCAATCAGGCGGATTATGAGGGCTTCTACGAGGGCTTTTCCAATGCCACCCTGTGGCCGCTCTACCACGATCTCATCGTCCCGCCCGTTTACAATCTGGACTGGTGGTACGCCTATCGCGAGGTCAACCTCCGCTTTGCAGATGAGGTAGCAGAAGTCGCAGCCGAGGGCGCCACCGTCTGGGTGCAGGACTATCAGCTGCAGCTTCTTCCTGGCATCTTGCGCCAGAAACGCCCCGATCTCACCATCGGTTTCTTCTTGCATATTCCTTTCCCCTCGGCCGATCTTTATAGCCAGCTGCCGTGGCGTGACGAGCTGGTCCGCGGGCTGCTCGGGGCAGATGTCATTGGTTTCCATCTCGAGTCCAATGCCCGCAACTTCCTCGACTTAGCCCAGCGCCTCGAGCTTCCCGTGAGCGGAGAGGTCTCGACCCGCAAGATCACCGCGCATATCGAGACCCCAGACGGGCGCTCGGTGGGAGTAGGGGCCTTCCCCATCTCCATCGAAGTCGATGAGTTCACTGATTTTGATGATGCGGCCCTAGCTTGCGTCGACAAGCTGCGCGCCGATCTGGGCACTCCCAAGCACGTCATCCTCGGCGTGGACCGCCTGGACTATACCAAGGGCATCCTGCAGCGCCTGCTAGCTTTCGAGGAGCTGCTGGAGACTGGGGCGCTTGACCCAGCCGAGGTCACGTTGGTGCAGATTGCCACGCCCTCGCGCGAGCGCATCGAGCATTATAAGAAGACGCGATCGCAAGTAGAAGAGGCCGTGGGGCGCATCAATGGGAGCTTCTCGCAGCTGGGCAAGCCAGTGGTGCAATACCAGCATCGTTCTATAGATAAGAAAGTCCTGCGGTTGCTCTACCGCTTGGCTGACATCATGCTCGTCACGCCTTTCAAAGATGGCATGAACCTCGTGGCCAAGGAGTACGCGGCCTGCCACGATGATGCCAAGGGCGCGCTTGTCCTCTCCGAGTTCGCAGGTGCGGCCGATGAGCTGCCGGAAGCCAATCTGTGCAATCCTTTCGACATCGAATCAGTCAAGAGGTCATTGCTCACCGCCATCAAGGGCTTGGAGGATCAGCCGGAGGTCATGGCCGAGCGCATGCGGATCATGCACGAGCAGGTGATGACGCATGACGTCAAGCTGTGGTCGCGGGCTTTCCTCGACTCGCTGAAGGAGGCTAAGCGCAAGTGAGGAAGCTTCTTCTCAGCGTGGCGGCGGGTGCAATGCTCGGCTGCGCTGCGTGCGGCTCCAACGCGCCGGAGGCCCCGCAAGCCCCTGGGGATGACCGCATTGTGGGCAAGGACTGGCAGGTCGTGTCCATCTACACTGCCCCGGATGCCGCCTCCACCGTGCCGGAGTCACTCGTGGATGTCCCGCAGATAAGCTTCGGGGAGTCTTCCCTGGTGGGCAGCAGTGGTTGCGCGCAGTTCCGCGGGCACGTGTCCTATCACGGCGGCGAGGAGCGCACCAATATCCGCGAGGCCGACACGCTGCGCCTCAATGAGATTGTCTACGACACCCCTAAGGAGGACTGCGAGGGTGCGGCCGGCTGGACCGATGGACACATGCGCAACCTCATGGCCACCGGCCACGAATTTTCCATCCGCATGAATCCGAATAATCAGCTCGTGCTCACCCTGCGCACCGACGCCATCGATTCCCCTGCTCTGCGCATGGTCTCGCTGTAGCGCTGCCGCACCGCGTAAGCTCAGGGCATATGGATAGAGACTTGGATATGGGCCTAGTTGAAGGCCTAGATAAAGCCGCTGTAGAACACATCGCGGAGCTGGCGGATACCCCGCACCTGGCGGTGGTCACGGACTTCGACGGCACCCTCGCTCCCTTTGCCGCCTCCATCTACGAGGCTGAGGCCGATCCCCGCGCCCTCGAGGCGCTCACTGCGCTTTCCACTACGGCAGATACCACCGCGGCCGTGCTCTCCGGCCGCCACCTCGAAGGCCTACGCAGGGTCTGCCCCGTGCAGGAGCCGGTAGTATTCGGCGGCTCGCACGGCGCGGAATCCTCCTGGCAGTCCACCGCCCTTAGCCCGCAGATGCAGGCGCACCTCGATGCCAAGGAGGCGGAGATCCGGAAGCTGATGGAGCGCTTCCCCGGCGCGGAGATTGAGATTAAGCCCTTCCAGCGCGTCTTGCACTTGCGCAAACTAGAACTGAAGGACCCGGACGCGGCCAAGGCGGCCTACCAGGCCGGCCTGCAGTTGGACCCAGCTGGATTTCCGCGCACCGCAGGCAAGTCCGTCATCGAGTTTTCCGCCACTACGGCGAGCAAGGGTTCCTGGATTGAACTCCTGCGCGAGCGCGTGGATGCTACCGCGGTGGTCTTCTTGGGCGATGATGTCACGGACGAGTCCGGGTTCCGCGTCCTCGTGCAGCCGCCAGATCTCGGGGTGAAGATCGGCGAGGGCGAGACTGCCGCCCGCCTGCACTTGGCCGATACCGCCGCAGCTACACAGTTCCTCGTGGCCTTGGCTCATGCCCGCGCTACTGCGCGCGCGGAGCGCTAACACTCGCGCCAGGTGAAAAGCGCGTGGGCAAAAGCCGGCGTGTGCTCGAGAGCTCGGCGTTGTGGTTGGTGCTGTGCTGGGGAGTGTCGTCCAAGGCGTCGTCGATAAGCTGGGCAAGCAGGTGCCCTGCCGCCGCGCCCTTGGCCTTGTTGGGTTGAATAACGGTGCTCAGACCGATATTGAGGGCGGGGGCGATGCCGTCGAAGCCGGTGACGGAGAGATCCTCCGGGACGCGCAGGCCGCGCTCGGCGGCCTCGGCGATAACGCCCAAGGCCATAGAATCCGTGGTGCACAAGACGGCGGTGATGTCCGGGTGGGCATCGATAAGCAGGCTCGCAGCCGCACGCGCGTTGGCCGGCTCGTTGATGTGCCTGGCCATGACGGGGACAGATTCCGGGTCAATCCCGGCGCGTGAGAAAACCTCCAGGGCACCAAGTACGCGGGCGCGCTGGACGTGCATGTCTGCATGCGCCAGCTGAGAATAGGGAACGAAGCCATCGGTGCGTGCGTGCTGGAGGCGAATGGTGAGAATGGCGATGCGGCGATGCCCCGCGTCGACGAGGGCCTGGGCGGCGGGGGCTATCGCCGCATAATCATCGATGCCGACGAAGGGCAGCCCGGCGTCGGTAGGCTGATCGCAGATGACGACTGGGAGGCCGCGCCGGGTGACCGCCTCCAGGTAGGCGTCCCCGGCCGCCACGGAATAGACCACGAATCCATCCACGGCGGCGCCGCCGATAAGGCGCATGGGCTCGTTGCTATCGCCGGCGGTATCGGGGCCGGCGGGGATGAGCGTGAGGGTGGTGCGCGCGCCGGCGGAGGCCTCCGCCATTCCGGCGAGGAAGTCCACGGAGGCCATGTCCTCGAAGGCATAGGAGAGGTGCTCGGTGAGCAGGACGCCCACGGAACCCGCGCGCCGCGTGCGCAGGTTGCGCGCGGTGGGATCCGGGCCGGAGTAGCCGTGTGCCGACGCCGCGGCCAGGATGCGGCGGCGGGTGGCGGGGGCGAGCTGGTCCGGGTGGTTATAGGCGTTGGAGACGGTGGTGCGTGATACCCCGAGTTCCGCAGCCAGGGAGGCGAGGGTTTTGCGGTTCTGGCTGCGTTTTACCATGCAGGCCAGCCTACCTGGTGTGCAGGCAGTGGTGCTCACATCTTGCGCGCACGTTTTCAATAGGTTTCCACTTGACAATTGTTTTCAATAATCGCACACTATCAAACATGAATATCACACGACCTCGTTATCTACGCCCCGCCGCCGCGCTCCTGACCGGCGGCGCGCTCTTGTTCGCCACCGCTTGCTCGGCGGGGTCCTCCTCGACCCCTTCCGACTCCGCTGCTTCCGCGGACAAGGACAAGACCATCAACATCGTTGCCTCCACCTCCATCTGGGCAGATGTAGCCAAGGCCGTGGCCGATACCGCGAATGGCGTTACCGTCAACGTCGATCCCATTGTCAAGGGCAATAGCGTCGACCCGCACCACTTTGAGCCCACCGCCGCAGACATCGCCCGCGCCAACGACGCCGACGTATTGATCGTCAACGGTGGCGGCTACGATTCCTGGATCTACCAGGCCGTCTCCGACCAGGATCACATCATCTCCGCGCTGCCTTTGACCGATCACGGCAAGCTCGATGATGAGCCTGACGTGGTTACGCCGCAGGAGGCGAAGGACATCGCCAAGCAAGACCCCTCCAAGATCACCAACATCGAGGGCAACGAGCACATTTGGTATGACTCCGCCGCCATCGAAAAGGTAGCCACCGAAGTCGAGGATCTTATCAATGACAAGGACCCCGAAGCCGGCGCCACCCGCCGGCCGCTGGTGGATAAGATGGAAGCCCTGCGTGGGCGCGTGGAAGAACTGCCTAAGCTCAACTACGCGCAGACCGAGCCCATTGCGGACTACATCATGAAGTACACCCCCGCCACCGACGTCACCCCGGAGGGATTCCGCAAGGCCACCATCTCCGAGGGCGATCCTACCGCGGCGGATCTCGCGCGCTTCCTCGAGGTCATCAACGAGGGCAAGCTAGACCTGCTCATTTACAACCCGCAGACCGAGACCGACATCTCCCAGCGCATCCACGATGCCGCGGAGGAGAAGAACATCCCGATCGTAGAGATCGCCGACACCCCCTCGGAGGAGACCTCCTTCCTGGACTACTACTCTGGGGTCATTGATTCGCTACAGAAAGTTAAGGCCTAGTGCTTTTAAGTTTTAAGGATGCGGCGGTTGAACCGCTGTGGTCGCACTTGGATCTCGCCGTCAACAGCGGCGAGTTCATCGCCGTTTTGGGCCCCAATGGCGTGGGAAAATCCACGCTGCTCGGCACCATCCTGGGCACCCGCAAGCTCACCGCGGGCTCCGTGGACGTCAACTGCCGGGTGGGTTATATCCCGCAGCAGCGCATGTTCCCGGCCGAGTTGCCCCTGCGCGCGCGGGATCTGGTCTCCCTCTCGCTGGCGCATGGCACGCTGCGCAACCGGCGCCCTTCTCGCGGGAAGGTGGATGAGCTTCTGGCGGAGGTCGGCGCCACGGGTATCGCCGATCGCCGTGTTGGTCAGCTCTCCGGCGGGCAGCAGCAGCTCATCCGCCAGGCCCAGGCGCTGGCCAATTCCCCCCAGCTGCTGTTGGCGGACGAGCCTTTGCTCTCCCTCGACCCGGCGCGGCAGGAAGACACCGTGCAGAAGCTGGATAAGTGGCGTCGGGAGCGCGGCACCTCCATCATCTTTGTCACCCACAGCATCAACCCGGTGCTCGACTTCATCAGCAACGTGTTGTACATAGCGCCCTTTGGGCACCTCTACGGCACCGTGGATGAGGTCATGCGCTCGGAGGTCCTCTCCGAGCTCTACGGCTCCAAGGTCAACGTCATCAAGGTCGATGGGAGGCTCATCGTTGTCTAGCTTCATTCAGGACACCCAGTATTTGCTCGGGGTTGACTTCGTTCAATCATCGCTTATCGCCTGCGCCCTCCTCGGCGTGCTTTCCGGGGTGATGACCTCCCTTATCGTGCTGCGGCAGATGTCCTTTTCCGTCCACGCCACCTCCGAGCTCGCGCTCATGGGTGCGGCCGCCGCGCTGCTCTTCGGCGCCAACATCGGCTTCGGCGCCATCGCCGGTGCCATCGTAGCCGCCATCATCTTGGCCGTGCTCGGCTTCAAGGGCCAGCAAGACAGCGCCATCGGCGTGGTCATGAGCTTCGGGCTGGGGCTTTCGGTGCTCTTCCTCCACCTCTACCCCGGCAATGCCACCACGGCCATGACGCTGCTGACCGGACAGATTGTCGGCGTCACCGCCGCCTCGGTATGGCTTTTGGGGCTCACCACGCTCATCATCGTCGCCGTGGTCTTCTTATTCTGGCGCCCCATGCTCTTTGCCTCCGCCGATCCCATCATGGCCCAGGCAGCAGGTGTTCCCACCCGCGCCATCGCGGTGGGCTTTGCCATCCTCGTCGGCCTCGCCGCGGCCCAATCGGTGCAGATTGTCGGTTCGCTGCTGGTCATGGCGCTGCTCATCACCCCGGGCGCCGCGGCGGTGCAGATTACCTCCTCGCCGCTGCGCGCGGTGCTGTGGGCCACCTTCTTCGCCGAAATCTCCGCGGTGGGAGGCTTCCTCCTCTCGCTCGCGCCTGGCCTGCCGGTCTCCGTCTTCGTCACCACGATTTCCTTCATCATCTACCTGGTGTGCCGGCTCGTGGGTTGGCTGCGGGGGCGTCGTGCCGTGCGCGATGATATCGCCGCCGCACGCGGGACCAAGGCCCAGCTCGAGCTCGCCGCCGCGGGCGAGGAGCACCACACCAGCACCCATAACGAGCGCTGCGCGCACCCCGATTAGAACGCAGGACTAAACTTGACCCCCATGGATTACACGCTGCATCGCCGCCGCATAGAGTTTCAGGGGCATACCCGCACCTTCCTCGTGGTCGAGCCCTCCCACTTGGGCCCGCACCCCGATCTCTTGCTCTTCTTCCACGGATCCCTGCAATCGGGCAACGTCATGCGGCGTTTCACCAACGGCACCTTCGATGAGTTGGCGCAGCGCACCGGCACAGTGCTGGTCTACCCCGATGGCGTGGACCGCCACTTCAACGATTGCCGGGCGCAGTTGCCCGTTGCCGCGCGCGAGCTCGGCATCGATGATGTGGCCTTTACCCGCGAGCTTATCCGCCTCATGCGCGCGGAGTTCTCCACCTCCCGCACGTTGGCGTGCGGTTATTCCAACGGTGGGCAGATGGTCCTGCGCCTGCTTTTCGACGCCCCCGGGCTCATCAACCGCGCCTGCATCTTCGCCTCCACCTTGGGCGAAGGGGCTAACCACGCCCCCAGCAACCCGGAGTCGGCCTATATCCCCACCCCGGTGCTGTTCATGCACGGCACCTCCGATCCCCTCGCTCCCTATGAGGGCGGCGTGGCAGGCATCGATGCGGCGCGTACCCGCGGACCGGTGACCTCGGCAGAGTGGACGGCACGCCACTTCGCCGCCTTGAACGGCGCGGACTCCCGCCCGCAGATAACCGCCCCTTATCCCGGCGTGAAACTACGCCGCTGGGAGGCAGATAACCCGGTGGAGCTGCTCACCATGGAAGGGGTGGGCCACGTCATCCCCTCCGGCAACGAGATAGATCCGCGCCTTGGCGCCACTACCGACGCTTTTCGCGCGGCTAACGTGGTCGAGCGCTTCTTCGGTTTGAGGCGTTAGTCCTCGCGCTGCGCTAGGCGGCGCTGGCGAGAGAACTCATAGAGCACCGCACCGGCTGCCACGGAGGCGTTAAGGGACTCCACCCACGGCGTCATGGGGATGGACATGATGGCATCGCAGTTCTCGCGCACGAGGCGAGAGATTCCCTTACCCTCGGAGCCGATGACGATGACCACTGGATCCTTGCCGCCATCATAGCTATCGAGAGTGTGCTCGCCACCGGCATCCAAGCCGACAACCTGGTAGCCATTCTTCTGGAACTCCTGCACCGTACGCGTCAGGTTGGTCGCGCGTGCCACCGGCAGGCGTGCGGCAGTACCCGCGGAGGTACGCCAAGCCACGGCGGTGACAGAAGCCGAGCGGCGCTCCGGGATGATGACGCCATTGCCGCCGAAAGCAGCCACGGAGCGGATGACCGCGCCGAGGTTGCGCGGGTCGGTGATGTTGTCCAAGATGACGAAAAGGCCCGGCCGCGTGGAATCCTTGGCCTCGGCGATGAGATCGTGGACCTCTGCATACTTATAGGGCGGAATCTGCAGGCCGATGCCCTGGTGCATGCCGTTTCCGGTCATATTATCCATCTCGTGGCGCTGTACCTCGAGGATGGGCAAGTTGCGGGAGTTGGCAATGGCCACCGCCTCGGAGAGACGAGCATCATTGCGGGTTCCGGCCACGATGTAGAGGGAGGTGGCAGGCACCTTGGCGTGCAGGCACTCGATGACCGGGTTGCGGCCCACCACCATCTCGGCGGTTTCCTTCTGGTGGCGCCCCGAATTACGGCGCTCCCGCGCGATCTTGGCCTTGTGCTTGGAGTGATAGACGCGGTCCTCGGCCTTGGGCGTGGGGCCCTTGCCCTCTAGGGCCTTGCGCTGCTGGCCTCCGGTGCCCTTGAGGGCGCCCTTCTTGTTGGTCTTGCGTGCTCCCGCGCCGCCGCGGCCATGGATTCTTGGCATGGTGAAAGTCCTTTCCTTAGGCCAGCGACCAGGTGGGGCCGTCTGGAGTGTCTGTGATGGTGATGCCCGCAGCCGTCAGGCGGTCACGGACTGCGTCAGCGCTGGCATAGTCCCGGCGCGCGCGAGCCTCGGCACGGCGCTCCAGTTCAGCGTGAACGAGGGCGTCCAAGGCCGCATCTGCATTACTAGCTAGTGCACCATCATTCCATTGTGGCGCCAAAGGATCAAAGCCCAGGATTCCCGCCATGGCGCGGACCGACTTCGCCACCGCGCGGGCGCTATCAGCCTCACCCGCCGCGAGGAGCTTGTTGCCCTCGCGCACACGGTTGTGGATCTCCGCCAAGGCGCGCGGCACCGCGATGTCATCGTTGAGGGCGGCGGCGAACTCCGGCGTCCATTCCCCTGCCTCTAGATCATCGAAGCGCTGCAGGAAATCCTCGATGCGGCGATAACCAGCCGCAGACTCCGTCAGGGCAGCCTCTGAGTACTCCAGCACCGAGCGATAGTGCGCGGAACCCAGGTAGTAGCGCAGCTCCACCGGGCGCACGAGGTCTAGCATGTGCGGGATGGAGAGCACATTTCCTAAGGACTTGGACATCTTCTCGCCCGCCATGGTCACCCAGTGATTGTGCATCCAGTAATTGGCAAACTTATCGCCCGCCGCGTGCGACTGCGCAATCTCGTTCTCGTGGTGCGGGAACTGCAGGTCCAGGCCGCCGCCGTGAATATCGAAATTCGATCCGAGGTAATAGGTGGACATAGCCGAGCACTCCAGGTGCCAGCCGGGGCGGCCCCGACCCCACGGGGTAGGCCAAGAAGGCTCGCCCGGCTTGGCCGCCTTCCACAGCGCGAAGTCCTGCGGACCCCTCTTGCCCTCGATGTCGCTCTCGCCCTGCTCCATCTCCTCGACGCGGTTGCCGGAAAGCGAGCCATAGTCAGAGCCTTCCGCGGTGACCCACGCTTGCACGTCGAAGTAGACCGAGCCCCTAGCCGGATAGGCAAAGCCGCGGTCCATGAGCCGCTGCATGTACTCGACCATCTGGGTGACAAAGGCGGTTGCCCGCGGCTCCACAGAGGGCGGGAGCACGCCCAAGGTTTCATAGGCCTTGGCGAACTCGCGCTCATAGGTTGATACCCACTCCCACCAGGGGCGTCCATTCTCGGCGGCCTTGGTGAGGATCTTGTCATCAATATCCGTCACGTTGCGCACAAAGGCCACGTCATAGCCTTGGGCAAGGAACCAGCGGCGCACGATGTCGAAGGCCACTCCGGAACGCAGGTGCCCAATATGGGGCTGGGCCTGCGGGGTGGCACCGCACAAGTAGATAGACACATGCCCGGGGATGACGGGCACGAACTCGCGCTGGGTGCGCGTAGCGGTATCGAAGAGGCGGAGTTTGCTGGCAGGCTTTGTTTCAGTCACGGATGCAGTCACGCCTGCCATCCTAGTAGACGCCGCCTTATCCCCTCACGCATTCGGGGTGCTAGAGCTCCGGCGACTGTTTCCAGACCACCGCGGTGGCCACCGCAGCGCGGCCCTCCTTGCGCCCGGTAAAACCTAGGTGATCCGTGGTGGTTGCGGAGATTGACACGGGTGCGCCGACGACTTCGGATAGCACTGCTTCAGCCTCCGCGCGGCGCGGTCCCATCTTGGGAGTTTGGCCCACCAGCTGGGCGGCCGCGTTACCAATAGTAAAGCCGTGGGATTCCAAAAGCTCCCGGCACTCTTTGAGCAACCGTGCGCCAGAGACGTTGTCATACTCCTTGCGTCCGACGCCGACGAAGGAACCAAGATCACCCAAGTGCGCCGCGGAGAGAAGCGCATCAACCAAGGCGTGGGCCACGACGTCTCCGTCCGAGTGCCCCTCACAGCCATCGTCCGCGCTAAAAAGCAGGCCCGCTATCCAGCAGGGCTTGCCGCTTTCTATCTGATGGGCGTCGGTGGCGATGCCCACGTGGGGAATGATCGGTGCCGCGTTGGCGCTGGAGCTAGTCACTGGGTACCTCAAATACGGTCGGTTCGGCCTCGTCGACCACCGTGCGGGCCAAGGTCATATCGATGGGGGTGGTGATCTTAAATGCCATGGGATCGCCGTGGACGGTGACCACGGGGACCCCAAACCATTCCATCAGGCTGGCGTCATCGGTGGCGAGGAAATCCTGCTGCCCAGAAAAATAGGCCTCATTTGCGTGACGCAGCTGTGCAAGATCAAAACCCTGCGGGGTCTGCACCGCACGCAGGCGGGAGCGATCCGGCGTTTCCTGCACAACGTGGTCCTCGACGGTCTTGATGGTGTCGGCCACAGGCACGACCGGTATTACCGACGGGTTGCCCTCCAAGACCTTCGTGGCCACCCTGGCAATGAGCCCGGGAGGGGTTAGAGCGCGTGCCGCGTCGTGGATGAGCACCACCGCATCCTCATCTTCCACGGCCTGCAGGCCCGCCCACACGGAATCCGCGCGCTCTCCGCCCCCGTGGACAAATCTCACGGGACAATCGACGCCGGAAAGAACCTGCCTGGCGTGGGATTCCATGGACGGGCTGACGACGATGAGGATGGAATCGACGATCTGCGAGTTCACCATCGCCTGGACGGAGCGCTCCAACAGCGTCTTGCCGCGCAGCTCCACGTAGGCCTTAGGGATCTCGGCGCCCAGCCGAGTGCCCTGGCCGGCCGCGGCGATAAGCGCGATGACCGGCCGGCGGGCACCTACCCTAGCGCCGCCGCCCTGGCCCTTATTCTTTGTCGTCGAAGGACAGGTCCGCGAGGTCAATGTCGTTCTCACTATCGAGGCTGGTGGTTACGGACTTATCCTCCACCAATCCGGCGGCACGGTGGCGCTCGATGGTGGCCTGGATTTCCTCCTCCATGGTGTCCGCCTTCTTCTCATCGACGGGCTTGGCCAAGGCCAGCTCTCCGACCAGAATCTGGCGTGCCTTGGCCAGCATGCGCTTCTCGCCTGCAGACAGCCCGCGATCTTGATCGCGGCGCCAGAGATCGCGCACTACCTCGGCGACCTTATTGATGTCTCCCGAGGCCAGGCGCTCCTGGTTGGCCTTGTAGCGACGCGACCAGTTGCCGGCCTCTTCCACGTCTTCCTCACGCAAGACGGCGAAGACCTTCTCTAGGCCCTCTTTGCCAACGACGTCACGCACGCCAACCAACTCGGCGTTCTTGGAAGGGACGCGGACTACGAGGTCGGATTGATTGATCTGGAGAACCAGGTACTCGAGGGTCTCTCCGCCCATTTCGCGCTGCTCGATATCCTTGATCATCGCCGCGCCGTGATGCGGGTAAACAACGACCTCTCCGACCTTAAACTCCATTGCCACTCCTTTTAGCTGCGGATCCATCCCCCGTCACGCTTGGTATAAATCAAGGGACGCGGGTCCGCGATAGTCCTTGCGCTTCTCGACGGCAGCGCCGCCCAGACGACGCCACGCATACAGACCGCCAATTCTAGCACGCGCCGAAGTCCAGCCCTTTTCCTATACCCACTAAGGGAAAGCAACACGGACTGGATACCCCCGTATTACCCCGTGGCCTAACCGCGAGCTTTTAGCGAAACTGTGTACTTCGCACCCAAAGGGACTAGGCTAAATCGTTGATAAGCTCTGTGATCGCAATCGATGGAGGACACTGAAAGTGCAGTCCCTGAAGTCCGCCGCCCGCCGCGGTGCCATTATTTCCGTTACCGCCCTGTCCGCGTTGGCGCTGGCTTCCTGCTCGGCAGGTCACGTCACCCAAACGTCCGATAAGGTCGCCGCCGTTGACGGCACCTCCGCGGCCACCGAGGACGGTAAGGTCGCCGTCCGCGATGTCACCATCCTCGTCGAGCCTGACACCGGTGCGGCCGCGCTGAAGTTCAACGCCATCCACCAGGGTTATAAGACTGACGTCATCTCCCTCGACTCCGTCTCCGTGGACGGTCAGGATGTCGCGCTGGGCAGCCTCAAGCCGCTCACCCGCGATCAGTCCATCGTGGCCGATTCTGCAGCCAACCTCGCGGCCTTTGATCAGCACAACACCGACACCGTCCAGTACGTTGCCACCACGTTGAAGAATGATGACTACGGCTACGCCGGCTACCGCCCGGTAGTCTTCCGTTTCTCCAATGGCACCCTTGAGGTCAACGCCGCTATTGCCGCATCCCCCCTCAAGGCCGGCGAGTACAACCGTGACGTGGAGTCCACCCCCGGTTACACCACCGAGGAAGCACACTCGGGCCACTAGAGCTCACTCAGGCGGGCGAGGTGCGGCGCTCCTTGCATCAAATACGACCGTGCTCCTCCCCACTTCCAGTTCTTTCCGGACTTGGGGAGGACCACGGTCGTATTCTTGCTTCTGAAGTTCCCGGGGTTTTAGTTCAGCACCAACTTGCGCGGCAGGCCCGGCGGGTTAATCTCCACGGATTCGACTGACTCGCCCTCAAGGCCCCAGCGGTCGAGAACCTCCTGGTAAGCGCCGTCCTTAATTGCATTGCCAAGGGCGATAGCAACTGGTTCAATGAGACCATTATCCTTCTTGGTAGTCGCACCGATGTTGGCAGTCAGTGGCCAGCCACCAGGAATCAAACCGACAAGCTTGGTATCGCCGGTATTGCGGGCCGCGAAGGCTCCCGTGGCATTCGGACCAAAGGTGGCATCAACGCGGCCAGCCTGCAGAGCGAGCTGGGCTGCGGTTTGATCATCGTAATACACGAGCTGCGCCGGCTTCTCCCCCTCAGCTTCTAGTTCTTCATTCCAGCGCAATAGCACCTCCTCCTGATTGGTTCCGGATCCCACAACTATCTTCAATCCGCTGATGTCCTCCGCGGATTCGATCTTTTCAATTTCATTGTCTTTCTGGACGTAGAAACCGAGCAGGTCTACGCGATAGGTTGCGATGTCGAAGATATCTAGGCGCTCCTCCGTCACTGTCACGTTGGCCGTAACTAGGTCATACTTGCCAGAAGATACTCCAAGGGGCCAATCTGCCCAGCTCACGGGCACAGGGTTGAACTCTAGCCCAAGGCCGTCAGCCACAAGCTGTCCGAAATCAACCTCGGAGCCGATGAGCGTGGTGTTATCGTCCTCAGCGTAGATATTAAGCGGCGCGGTGCCGACCGCGATGGCTACCGTAAGCTTTCCCGGCTCGACCGGCTTAAAGCCGCTCTTCTCCAACGCTTGAACCGCCTCATCGACCTTGACTTGTCGCGGTCTATCTTTGGCGTTTTGTGAGCTAAGGTCGAAACCGCCCTCTGCGTTCGAGTCTGCCACCGGACTCACGGCGGAGCTATCAGTAGTTGAGGAATCATCGCCTCGAAACGCGACAGCGATAGCGACAGCCAATGCCACCAAGAGGACGACGCCGCCTGCTACCACGCCGGTTTGTTTCTTACTTAAAGCCATGTTGATTCTTCCTTTTCTGTGGGGAGTTTTGGTCGAGATTTTTCACAAGCGCTTCTAGAGGATGCTTTCAATGAACGCCCGTGTGCGCTCGTGGCGCGGGTGGTCTGATACCTGCTCAGGGGTACCGGACTCCACCGGGGCGCCGTCGGAGAGGATGACATCAGGGTCAAGCGCCAGCGCGCGGGCAATGGCCACGCGTTGCTGTTGTCCTCCGGAGAGTTGCCTAGGGTAGTCCTCCCCCTTGTCAGCGAGCCCCACGCTGGCGAGCAGGTCGCCCTTGCGGCGGTAGCCAATGTATTCGCCGTCGACCGTAATATCCCCCGAGTCGATCGACTCCAGGTGGTTGATGGTGCGCAGCAGCGTCGACTTGCCCGAGCCGGAGGGCCCAATGAGGGACACCACCTCGCCAGGGTTTACGGTCAAAGAGATGTCCTTTAAGACCTCGTGCTCCCCATAGAACTTGTGGACGTGGCTTATCTCTACCAGGCCCTCCTTCTTTGCTTCTTTCTTGGACACGGATTGTGGAGTAAATGCTGTGGTCATTAGTTCTTTACCTTTGCGGTGGTGGGGGCTTCGCCAAGCGCGGCCCAGCTAGTGGCAACCCAGTGACGCAGGCGCTGGAAGGGCGTGGGTGGAAGCTGGCGCTGCGTGCCCTTGGCATAATGCCTTTCCACGTAGTACTGGATTATGGACAGCGCGGTCGTGATGAGGGCATACCAGGCCACGGAGACCATGAGCAGCGGAATCGGCTCCGAGGTGCGGTTGTAGATGACCTGCACGGTATAGAACAGCTCCGGCAGGGCCACGATGAATACCACCGAGGTGCCCTTGACCTGGCCGATGATCTCGTTGAACGCATTGGGCACGATGGACCGGGCCGCCTGGGGCACGATGATGCGCAGGAAGCGCCTGGACCGGGGAATGCCCAGCGCCGCGGCGAAGAAGGCCGAGATGAGCGAGGTGGTCTGCACCTCGTAGATCCAAAAGTTCGTGGTGAACGTGGTCCCTAGGCCCAAGGTGGGATAGAGGTAGCCCAGGTTGTACCACACGAGGATCTGCACCAGCAGCGGCACGGAGCGGAAGAACTACACGTAGCCAAAGGCGGCGGAGTTGAGGATGGCGGAGGAGGACAGCCGCATGAGCGCGAGCAGCGCCGCCAGCAGGAATCCGCCGATGATGGACACCACCGTGAGCACCAGCGTCAACCGCAGGCCGCGCAGGATGGCGTCGTTGAAGAAGTACTGTGCGAAGACGTCCCACTGATAGTTTTTGACGGTGACTAAGGACCACAGGAACTGCGCGAGCAGGAATATGACGACGGCCGAGGCCACGTAGAGGCCCCAGTTCCGGCGCGGGATGACCCTCCCCTCAGCCGTCGCTGTAGGCGCAGGCTCGGGGTTGCGCGCGCTTGGCGAAGCCGCCGCTACCCCGAAGGACCGAGTATCTAGTGTGCTTGTCATGTGTTGTCTCTCTTCTTATAAGTGTGCTTTCCCGCACCGTACGGGGCTTGAAGCGAGACTTTACGTAGACATCTTGGTCTAGTCTAGATAGACCGTTCAATTCACTCTGGGTGAATCTAAGGCTTGCCGTTTAGCGCCACCACACGCCGTGTCCGGGCCATGGCTTAGTCTTAGGGAATGGCTAAGAAAGTTCGCCCGGTTCATACGTGCTCAGAGTGCGGCTACGTCTCTCCTAAGTGGCTGGGACGCTGCCCCGAGTGCGGGGAATGGGGCACCCTGCAAGAATCCACTCCCGCAGCTTCCGGTGGCGCCGCCGCCGCAGCCGTGACGGGGCAGCTCACCCCAGGGCTGACCCCCACCAGCCCGGCCGTGCCCATAACAAAAGTCGGCGCGCAGGCCACGCGCACCCTTCCCACCGGCATCGGCGAGCTCGACCGCGTGCTCGGCAAAGGCCTCGTGCCAGGCTCCGTTGTCCTCATGGCCGGAGAGCCCGGCGTGGGCAAGTCCACCCTTTTACTCGAGGTGGCCTCGCGCTGGGCCGCCCAAGACCATACCGCGCTCTATGTCACCGCGGAGGAATCCGCGGGCCAGGTCCGCGCCCGCGCCGAGCGCACCGGCGCCCTCCACGACAGCCTCTACCTCGCCGCGGAATCCAACCTCGACACCGTATTCGGCCACGTCAGCGCCCTCAAGCCCGGACTTATCATCGTGGACTCCGTGCAGACTATGCATGCCGCCGGCGTCGAGGGAGTAGCAGGCGGGGTGGCCCAGTCGCGCGCCGTGACCGCCGCGCTGACCACCCTGGCCAAGTCCACCGGCATCCCCATCCTCTTAGTCGGCCACGTGACCAAGGACGGCAACGTCGCCGGTCCCCGCGTCCTCGAGCACCTCGTGGACGTTGTCTTAAACTTCGAGGGCGATAAGCAGTCGAGCCTGCGCATGCTGCGCGGCATCAAGAATCGCTTCGGCGCCACCGATGAGGTGGGCTGTTTCGAGCAAACCGCCACCGGCATCCGGGAAGTCTCCGATCCCTCAGGCCTCTTCCTCTCCCACCGCGGCAGCACGCCGGATGGTTCCGCCGTCACCGTGGCCATGGATGGAGTGCGCCCCATCCTCGCCGAGGTCCAGGCACTGACCGTCGATCCGGTGGCAAAGAACCCACGCCGCGTGGTCACCGGCCTCGACTCCAACCGCGTGCCCATGGTCCTGGCAGTGTTGCAGGCACGCGCGGGCGAGCGCACCAATGACAAGGACGCCTACGTCGCCACCGTGGGAGGCATGCGCATCCTCGAGACCGCCACCGATCTCGCGGTGGCTCTAGCCACCTGGTCCTCGCTGCACGAGAAACCACTGCCGCCGAAGATGGTGGTCATCGGCGAGGTGGGACTAGCCGGCGAGCTGCGCCCGGTTCCTGGCCTAGATAGGCGCCTGGCCGAGGCCGCACGCCTGGGTTATACCCGCGCCATCGTGCCCAATACAAAGGTCACCGCCACGGGGATCAAGGTGCGCAAGGCTTCCACCTTGCGCGAGGCCATCTCCCTGCTTGCCTCTTAGGCCAGGTTGAAGGGCGTCGGCGCCGAGGGGTTATCTCCCAAGACGGCGTGCACGTAGTAGCCGCCGGTGGGCGCCTCTTGGCGGTCCGTGCATTGTCCCGGCTTGGAGGTACGCCGCGACCACTCCGCCTTGAAGTTGCGGTCTGAATTGGATTTGAATACCTGCTCGCCGGTCTCCACCGCCGGGTAGCAATCCGTATCCGCCCACATCCGCGCGTTGGTGGACAGGCCATAGACCTCGAAGCGCAGCTGATTCTCATCAAGGTTGATAACGCAGTCCGCCGCCGTGGGGTTGTGCACGCGCATATAAAACACCGGCAGCGCACCCGGGGCAAAGGTGTCCTCTGCCGCTATAGCAGTAATCTGCAGGTCCGCAAGCTCGCAGGTCCGCTTCGCATCCGCGGCAAGCGGGGTGCTGGGCTCGGAGGCCTTCTCGCTCTCAGAGCTTTTGGCAGATTCCTCGGTCTCAGAGCTTTCTGAGCTTTCTGTGCTTTCTGTGCTTTCTGTGCTTTGCGAAGTCTCCGAGGTCGCGGCGGCCTCGGACGTCTCCTGCGGCGCGGTGGTCGAGGTCACCGCGACGGAATCGGCGTTGTTGTCCTTCCCCGATCCGCCAAAGAGCGAGGTGACCGCCCAAATGAAGAGCGCCACAACCACGAGGATTACTACCAAAGCCGCGACGCGGCGGCGGGTATAGACCTCTTGGGGCAGCTTCTTCGGTTGCGCGGGATTTGGTTTAGTCACGCCCCCAATTTTAGGGTGTGAGCGGGTCAGATAACATCACCGCGCGCCGCGTGTCTGGCTATTTGACCCCGTGGGTGGCCACGGTCTCTACGCTGGAATCCTCCAGCAGGTAGCGCGCGCCGACCACGCCGAGGGTGCCGGAATCAAGCAGACGGCGTGCCGCGGGCACATCAGAGATGATCTGCGAGACGGTCTGCACGGTGTTCTCGCGCTCGAAATCGGCGGTGGTATCCCGGCCAGCGCGCTGGGCAACGAGGGCGCACGTTGCGACCTTCTCAATAATGGGGCGCTGCAGGCCAGTGGGAAGATCGCTCTTGCCGGACAGGAAAGAGGCCGCCGCAGCAACTGCGCCGCAGGACTGATGCCCCATGACTACCAAGAGGTTGGCGTGCAGATTCTCCAGCGCATAGTCCAAAGAAGCCAGAACGGCGTTATCCAAGACATGACCGGCGGTACGGATGACGAAGGCATCACCGAAGCCAATGTTGAACACGTGCTCAATCGGGGCGCGCGAATCCGAGCAGGATAAGACGATGACTCGCGGATCTTGTCCGGCAGTGAGCTGGTAGCGCTCGTCCGCCATCTGGCTCACGGCGATGACGTTTCCCGTCACCAGACGCCTATTGCCCTCCTGCAGGGCTTCCCATACCTTTTGTGGTTCGTGTGGAACTTTACTAAGTGGCATACCCATTACTATAGACCGACCAACTGCCTCTAGACTGATTGGCTTGATGGATACGCAAGCTCTATTGGTCTGGTTTCAGGCCGCCGAACGCCCGCTGCCCTGGCGCAAAGAGGGCACGAGCGCCTGGGGAGTGCTGCTCAGCGAGGTTATGAGCCAGCAAACCCCCGTCGCCCGCGTGGCTCCCGTCTGGGAGGAGTGGATGAGCCGCTGGCCCACCCCGGCCAGCTTCGCGCGCGCCTCTCGCGCCGAGGTTCTGCGCGCCTGGGGCAAGCTGGGCTACCCGCGTCGCGCCCTGCGGCTGTGGGAGTGCGCGCAGGTGCTGGGGGATGAGCCTGTTCCAGACGACGTCGACAAGCTTTTGGCCCTGCCGGGGATCGGGGACTACACCGCGCGCGCCGTGGCCTGTTTCCACTATGGCCATAACGTGCCCGTGGTCGATACCAACGTCCGCCGCGTCTATGCGCGCGCTGTCAGCGGCACTTTCCTGGCGCCGGGGGCGTCGAAGAAGGAGCTGGGTGAGGTGGCCACGCTCCTGCCAGAATTGCAGGGACCCCGGTTCTCCGCCGCTCTCATGGAGCTCGGCGCCCTGGTGTGCACCGCCAAGAACCCCGACTGCGCGCACTGCCCGCTGCGGCCAACCTGCGCCTGGTTCCAGGATGGCTGTCCGCCGCCGAACGAGCAGGAACTCGCCCGTGCGAAGAAAAAAGTCCAGAAGTTCCAAGGCACTGACAGGCAGGTGCGCGGGCTCATCCTCGACGTGCTGCGAGCGGCCGCCCACCCGGTTCCTCAGGCCGACATCGACGTGGTCTGGCCCGACGCCGCGCAACGCTCCCGCGCCCTGGCATCCTTGCTTGACGACGGCCTCGCCGAACAAGACCCCTCAGGACTCTTTCGCCTGCCCCTCTAGAGGTGGCGAAGGGCGATGGTTGAAGTCAATGAGATGCCCCAGCGCCCAATCGCGGTCCGTGATGAGCCGCGCCACGATGAGGCCAGAGCCTATGGCCAGCACCACCATGCAGGCGGTGGCCAGATTGCTCAAGGCCTGGTCCATGTTTCCGGCGTTGAGGTGATAAACGGTGCGAAACATCGCCGTGCCTGGAATCATGATGACGGAGGCCGGAACTGTGGTGGTAATCCGCGGCAGATGCGCCCGGCGCGCGGCCACCGCGCCCAGCATCCCCACGATGAGGCCGCCGATGAAGGCCGCCATATAAGCCGTGCCGCCGAACTCCGCAAGAAAGATTCGCGTCATATTGGCCACTGTGCCCACACATGCGGCCACCAGCACCATGCGCCGCGAAGAATTAAAGAGGAGGGCAAAGCCGGCGATGCCACAAAAGCTCGCCGTGGCTGCGGCGGCAAACCACAAAGGCTGCGGATCGGGCGTACCAGGCCTGGGCGTGAGCTCCGTGAACCAAGTGACCATGGTGACGGTAAACGTCGCCGTAATGATGACCGTGACCGCATAAGTCAGGCGCGCCATGCCCGCCTCGAAGTCGAAGCGGGCTAAATCAATGAGCGCCGAGAACAGCGGGAACCCCGGAATGAGGAAGAGAACCGCCGCCACGTAGCCGGAGGAATAATCCGCCGAGGTCGCCAGGCCCAGCGCGTCTAAGGCCTCAGTGCTGAAGAAGTAGAACAGGCTGGCCACCGTGCCCGCGGCGACGATGCACCCCAGCTGGTGCACGTGCTGGCGGTGCAGTCCCCACCGGGCAAACTGACCCAAGAAGGCCGAGATCGCCACCAGACCCACCGCATAGGCCGGGAAGTAATTCAAAACAGCGAAGGAGGCACAGGCAACAGCTGCCGCGCAGGCCAAAATCCACCCATTCCAGCGCTTGACCACGTTGGACTCGATCTCGTCGAGCATGGCCGTGAGCTCTTCTGCCGTGATGCCATAGTGCAGCCGGTGGTGAGTGAGATCCTCGAGTGCCTCAATGCGCGAGGCATCCACCGCCGGCGAATGCTGCTGCGCCACCACGGTGCGAAAGGAACGCCCCTGGTGGAAGGTGCACGTAATCTGGGTGACCCCAACATTGGCATCAAGCCTGTCAAAACCCAACGCGCGCGCAGCGCGTTTCATGCCGCGCAGCACGCGGTAGCCAGAGGTCCCCGCCCCCATCAGGAGCATGCCAAGGCGCAAAACAACGTCCGCCTCAATACCCATGCGGACGTAGTTGCTACCGGGTTGAAAGGACATGAATTAACGCCAACGACCCCGGAAGTTCAGCCCGCCAGGCAAGTTAATCCACATGCCGCCGCGGGAATTGAAGGTCACCGGGCCCACTTTCGTAGAAAGCGAGGCACCCGATCCAGAGACGTTGATCCAGCTATTCTTGCCGGTCTTTTTGCGTGAACGATATTGAAGGCCCATGCCTTAAACTCTAGCGCAACTGCGCCCCGCGGCCACTTCATCTTGGCTAGCCTAGGCTCATGCTTTTCTCACTGCACCAGTCTCCCCGGCCTGGTCTTTTCGCCGCCGCCTCTGCGCAGCCTTTAGCTCCCGCGCCGGAATCAACCACGCCGTCCCTTTCATCGGTTCCGTGCCACGCGGGCTGGGCTACCTCATTGAGCGCTTCAACGATGTGCCTGCCCCGGACAACTGCGAATAGGAACACACAATAGAGATCACAGAAAGCCGCGAACCTGTACAAGGTTCGCGGCTTTCTGCTGCTAACTCAGGCGCTAGCGCGGCTGACCAGCACCAGCCGGTGGCGGGTTCTGCCCGTCATCCGTGGAGCCGGACGATGCCGGTGCCTGCGGCAGCGTATCCGGAGACAAGTTGTCGCCCTCCGGTCCGCCGTGGATGTCATCATCGATCTCGGTGGCGACTTCCTCGTCGTGCTCGCGCACCTCGGTGTCCTCGAGCTCCTTCTCGTTGCTGAAGGCACCCTCCGGCAGCGGCTTCGGGTGCGGAGTGAAGGTGAAGCTGGCCTTGGAGTTGTCCTTAGACTCTCCATCCCAGTCCGCAACATCGACGGCGATGATCTCCCCTGCGCCAATCTCTCCGAAGAGGATCTTCTCCGAGAGCTGATCCTCAATCTCGCGCTGGATGGTACGGCGTAGCGGACGAGCACCGAGAACGGGGTCGAAGCCACGAGCGGCCAACAGGTCCTTGGCCTTCTGCGTGAGCTCGATGCCCATGTCGCGCTCCTCCAGCTGCTTTTCCACACGCCCGATGAGCAGCTCCACCATCTGAACGATCTGCTCGCGGGTGAGCTGGTGGAAGACCACGACCTCATCGATACGGTTGAGGAACTCAGGCCGGAAGTGCTTCTTGAGCTCGTCATTGACCTTGTTCTTCATGCGGTCATACTGCGCATCCGCGTCCGTCTCCGAGGAGCCGGTGAATCCCAGGCCGACGGCCTTGGAGATGTCCTGGGTGCCCAGGTTGGAGGTGAAGATCAGCACGGTGTTCTTGAAGTCAACGACGCGACCCTGGCCATCGGTGAGACGGCCATCCTCGAGCACCTGCAGCAAGGTGTTGTAGATCTCCTTGTGCGCCTTCTCGATCTCGTCGAAGAGGACCACAGAGAATGGCTTGCGGCGGACCTTTTCAGTCAGCTGGCCGCCTTCCTCATAGCCCACGTATCCCGGAGGTGCACCGAAGAGACGGGAGGCGGTGAATCGATCATGGAACTCACCCATGTCGATCTGGATAAGATCATCATCCGAACCGAAGAGGAAGCTGGCCAGCGCCTTCGAAAGCTCCGTCTTACCCACGCCGGAAGGACCGGCGAAGATGAAGGAACCGGAGGGACGACGCGGATCCTTCAGGCCTGCACGGGTACGACGAATCGCCCGCGAGACGGCGCGAACCGCCTCATCCTGGCCGATGATGCGCTTGTGCAGCTCATCTTCCATGTGCAGCAGACGAGAGGATTCCTTCTCCGTGAGCTTGAGAACCGGAATGCCGGTCCAATGAGCCAGAACCTCGGCGATCTGATCCTCGCCCACCTCGGCGATTTCCTCGAGGTCGCCCGAGCGCCACTGCTTTTCCTTTGCTTGGCGCTCCTCCCCCAGCTTGCGCTCCTTATCGCGCAGGCCGGCGGCCTTCTCGAAGTCTTGAGCGTCAATGGCGGCTTCTTTTTCCTTGCGGACCTCCGCGATGCGGTCATCGACCTCGCGCAGGCCCTCCGGCGCAGTCATGCGCTTGATGCGCATGCGGGCACCGGCCTCATCGAGAAGGTCCACTGCCTTATCCGGCAGGAAGCGATCATTGATGTATCGATCCGAAAGCGAGGCCGCGGCCTTGAGCGCATCATCGGTATAGGAAACGCGGTGGTGCGCCTCGTACTTATCGCGCAGGCCGCGCAGAATGAGGATGGTGTCCTCGAGCGAAGGCTCGTTGACCTGCACCGGCTGGAAACGGCGCTCCAGTGCCGCGTCCTTCTCGATGTGCTTGCGGTACTCATCCAGCGTGGTGGCGCCGATGGTCTGCAGCTCACCGCGGGCGAGCTTGGGCTTGAGCAGGGAGGCCGCGTCAATAGCGCCCTCGGCTGCACCGGCACCGACCAGGGTGTGGATCTCATCGATGAACAAGATGATGTCACCACGCTGGTTAATCTCCTTGAGGACCTTCTTCAGGCGCTCCTCGAAGTCACCGCGGTAGCGCGAACCGGCCACCAAGGAACCCAGGTCCAAGGAATAGACCTGCTTATCCTTCAGGGTCTCCGGCACGTTGCCGTTGACAATATCGAGGGCGAGGCCCTCCACGACGGCAGTCTTACCTACGCCGGGCTCGCCAATGAGCACCGGGTTATTCTTGGTGCGCCTAGACAGCACCTGCATGATGCGCTCAATCTCGGACTCGCGCCCCACAACGGGATCGAGCTTTCCATCCTTCGCAGCCTGGGTAAGGTTGCGCCCGAACTGGTCAAGCACCAAGGAGTTAGAGCGCTCGCCGGTAGAGGTGGCCTGCGGGCCACGCATGCCGGGCTGGCCGGTTCCAGCGCCGACGGGGCCGGAGCCCTGTGCAGCGCCTTCCCCGCCTTCGCCCGATCCACCCTCATAGCCCGAGAGCAGCTGAATAACCTGCTGGCGCACGCGCGGCAGATCCGCACCCAGCTTAATAAGAACCTGCGCGGCTACGCCCTCACCCTCACGGATGAGGCCAAGCAGGAGGAACTCTGTGCCAATGTACTTGTGGCCCATCTGGAGGCCTTCGCGCAGGGAAAGCTCGAGGACCTTCTTGGCGCGCGGAGTAAAGGGGATGTGCCCGGTATGGGGCTGCGTGCCCTGGCCGATGATCTCCTCGACCTCGCGGCGTACATCCTCCAGCGAAATGCCCATAGATTCCAGGGCCTTGGCGGCTACGCCTTCGCCCTCGTGGATGAGTCCGAGCAGAATATGCTCGGTACCGATGTAATTGTGGTTGAGCATGCGCGCCTCTTCTTGCGCCAAAACGATGACGCGGCGGGCACGGTCTGTAAACCTCTCGAACATAGCTATCTACCTTTGCGATTTCGCTCTTAATGTGTCATCTACTCTAACGCGCCTTGAGCCCACTCAATCCCCGGTTTTCCGCCAAGCACCCGCAAAACGCTTCTTTGTGCAGCTCAAAGGGGTGTACGCCGGTAGCGAACACCCCTATTTATCAGTGAGATTCCTGCGTGGGCACCCGCCGCAGCAGCGGGGCCAAGATGACCACGGCTACCGCCAGCACGCAGCCGAAGAGGAATGCCCACTGCGTGCCTTGGGCCGTGGCGGCGGCCTGGTCAAGGCCAGACTGTATTCCGGCGTTGGTTCCGCGGGTCAAGAAGACCACCAAGAAGGCGGTTCCCACCGCACCCGCCAACTGCTGGAGGGTATTCATGATGGCCGAGCCGTGGGAGTAAAGATCCTTCGGCAGCGAGGAGAGCGCGGTCGTCATCAGCGGGGTCATCATCAGGCCCATTCCGAGAGCAAAGAGGACGTGCATGCCCACCACCATCCAGACCTGCGAGTCTTCATTGAGCGTGGACATCAGAAATATGCCTCCCGCGAGCATGAGGGCGCCGGGGATGAGGAGGGGGCGGGGGCCGTGGGCGTCGAAAAGCCGGCCCACCGCGGGGGAAATCACGCCCTGCAGGAGACCGCCGGGCATGACAACCAGCCCCGTTATAAGTGCACTGACCCCCAGCGAGGTCTGCATGAAGATCGGAAGCACGGTCACCGAGCCAAGCATCAGCCCAAAGGAAACAAGCATGATGGCCACGGCGATTGTGTAGCTGCGCACGCGGAAAGGCCGCAGATCCAACAGCGCGCGGCCTTGCTTGGCCAGCGCAATCTGGCGGCGGGTAAAGATGACGAGCGCCACCGCGCCACACGCCGCGGCGATGATCTCCACCGCCCCGCGTCCCTCGAGGATCTTCTCAATCGATGACAGGCCATAGACCAATCCGCCAAAGGCGACAGCGGAAAGGATCACGGAGGCCACATCCAGCGGGGTATCAAAATTCTTGCCCACATTGACCAGCTTGGCGTAGCCCAGACCCGCCGCCAGCGCGACCAACGGAACCATTGCCCAGAAGATGACGTGCCAGGTGGCAACGTTAATGATGGCGCCGCCCACCGTTGGCCCCAGCGCGGGAGCCACGGAAATGACGACGGAGATAACCCCCATCATGGTCCCGCGCCGCTGCGGCGGCACGAGGTTCATCGTCACAGTCATCAGCGTGGGGATCATCAGGGCCGTGCCCACGGCCTGAATCACGCGCCCCGCCAACAAGACGATAAAGACCGGAGCTATCGCCGCAACCACGGTGCCGACGAGAAAGAAGCCCGTGGCGCACAGGAAAATCTGGCGCGTGCTGAAACGATCAAGCAGGTAGCCGGTGGTCGGGATGACCACGCCCATGGTCAACATGAAACCGGTGGTCAGCCACTGGGCGGAGGTGGCCGGGATGTCGAAATCAACCATGATCGAGGGCAGCGCCACCGACAAGGAAGTCTCATTCAAAATCATGATCATCGCCGCGAAGACGAGGATTGCGAGGTTGATAATCACCTCGCGAGTAAGTTGAGAACCGGTCTCCGGCCCCTGCTTTTCAGAAGACAAAACGCGCTGACAAACCTTTCCTTTTTGCACAGGCGCACTGGGCTTTTTCAACCCCCCCAAGCGCCCGAAAACGACAAGAGTGCACGCTACCATGGCCGCGCGACAAGCGCCTCACCGCCGCCGCACAGACCTAGCGTCCAAAGTTGGAGGGGCGAATAAAGGGTAGAATTGCGGCGTTTGATTCTCTAGCACACCCCGCGCTCGAAGGAGCACAAAAGATGCACTTCCTCAACGATTCCCGCCCGCCCTATGAACTTACTTATTCCGATGTATTCATGGTGCCCAGCCATTCCGACGTCGAGTCGCGCATGGCCGTGGATTTGCGCAGCGGCGATGGCACGGGAACCACCATCCCGCTCATCGTGGCCAACATGACTGCCGTGGCGGGTCGGCGCATGGCTGAGACCATCGCCCGACGCGGCGGCATGGCCATCTTGCCCCAGGACGTCCCCGTCAGCGCCGCAACCGAGACCATCCACTCGGTCAAGTCCGCGCATTTGGTCTATGACACTCCCATTACCGTCAAACCACACCACACCGTGGGCTATACCGATAACCTCCTGCACAAGCGCGCGCACGGCGCCGCCGTGGTGGTTGAGGACAACATGCCCATTGGTCTGGTCACAGCCAAGGATCTGCGCGGTCAAGATAACTTCACCAACGTCGGGCAGCTGATGTCGGTGGACCTGCTCACCCTCCCCGTGGGCATCGACCCGCAGGAAGCCTATAGCTTGCTGCGCCGCGCCTCCCGCAAGCTGGCGCCCGTGGTCAACAAGGACGGAACCCTGGCCGGCATCCTCACCCGCAAGGGTGCGCTGCGGGCGACGATGTACCAGCCGGCCGTCGACAAGCAGGACAGGCTCCGGATCGGCGCCGCCGTGGGCATCAATGGTGACGTGGAATCGCGCGCGCAGGCGCTTGTCGACGCCGGGGCAGACGTCCTCGTCATCGACACCGCGCACGGCCATCAACAGCGCATGCTCGGCGTGCTGCACCGCATCAAGGCACTGGGGCTGGGCGTGCCACTCGCCGCCGGCAACATCGTCACCGCGGCCGGCGTCACCGAGCTTGTCCAGGCAGGGGCCGACATCATCAAGGTGGGCGTGGGTCCGGGCGCAATGTGCACCACCCGCATGCAGACCGGCGTGGGCCGGCCGCAGTTCTCCGCGGTGCTCGAATGCGCCGCAGCCGCCCGCGAGCTCGGCGCGCATGTCTGGGCCGATGGCGGCGTGCGCGACCCGCGCGACGTGGCGCTCGCACTGGCGGCCGGAGCCTCCAATGTCATGATCGGTTCCTGGTTTGCCGGGACCTTCGAATCCCCCGGTGACCTGCACCGCGACGCCGACGGCGCCTTCTACAAGGAATCCTTCGGCATGGCCTCGCGCCGCGCCGTGCGCAACCGCAACTCTGATACCGAGGCCTTCGAGAGGGCGCGGCGCGAGATCTTCGAAGAGGGGATTTCTACCTCGCGCATCTACCTCGACCCGGAGCACGGCGGGGTGGAGCACCTCATCGACCGTATTACCTCCGGGGTGCGCTCTTCCTTTACTTACGCGGGCGCGGATTCCATCCCGCAGTTCCACGAGCGCGCGGTGGTCGGCGTGCAATCCGCCGCCGGCTTTGCCGAGGGGCTGCCGCGCGCGACGAACCGCTAACGCTTGAGGCTATTATCGCTCGGGCTTGACCAGCGGGAATAGCACCGTCTCGCGGATTCCCAGGCCCGTGAGCGCCATGAGCAGGCGGTCGATGCCCATGCCGGTGCCCGCTGTGGGCGGCATGCCCTGTTCCATGGCGGCGAGGAAGTCCTCGTCCAAGACCATGGCTTCCTCGTCGCCGCCGGCGGCCAGGCGAGCCTGATCCTCGAAGCGCTCGCGCTGAATGACGGGATCCACGAGCTCCGAGTAGCCGGTGGCCAGCTCGAATCCGCGCACGTAGAGGTCCCACTTCTCCGTCACGCCGGGCTGGGAACGGTGCTGGCGCGTCAGGGGCGAGGTCTCCAGCGGGAAGTTCTTGACAAAGATCGGCCCCTCGAGCTGATCCTCACACAGGACCTCCCAGATCTCCTCCACCAGCTTGCCGTGGCCCCAGCCGCCATCCTTCGGCACCGCGAGGCCGATGAACTGCGCGATGGCCTTGAGCTCCTCGACGCTGGAGTCAATGGTGACCTCGGGCTGGCCGGGGAACTTGCGCGCCAGGGCCTCGTTGAGGGAGGGATACATCTCAATCTCCGGCCATTCCTCGCCGCCGAGATCGTATTCACTGCCGTCCGCCAAGGTCACCTTGTGGGTGCCAAAGACCTCCATGGCCACGGCCTGGATGGATTCGCGCGTGGTACGCGCGCAATCGTTGTAATCCCCCCACGCCGCATAGGTCTCCAGCATGGCAAACTCCGGCGAGTGCGAGCGGTCGATGCCCTCGTTGCGGAAGTTACGGTTGATCTCAAAGACGCGATCGATGCCGCCGACGACGGCGCGCTTGAGGTAGAGCTCCGGCGCAATGCGCAGGTAGAGGTCGATATCGAGCGCATTGGAGTGCGTGACAAAGGGCCGCGCCGCAGCGCCGCCGTGCAGCGTCTGCAGCATCGGAGTTTCAATCTCGACGAAGCCCTGATCCTCCAGATAGTGGCGCAGCGCACGGATGACGTAGACGCGGGTCAGCGCGTTGCGGCGGGCCTCCTCGCGCAGGATGAGATCGTTATAGCGCTGGCGCACACGCGTATCCTCCGCCATGTCCGCGAAGGCCACGGGCAGCGGGCGCAGGGCCTTGGCGGCCATGGCCCACTTTTTTGCCATGACGGAGAGCTCCCCGCGGCGCGAGGAAATGACGCGACCGCGCACGGAGACGAAGTCCCCCAAGTCCACGTCAGCCTTCCAGGCGGCCAGGGCCTCCTCGCCGACCTCAGCCAGGGAAAGCATTGCCTGCACCTTGGTGCCGTCCCCGTCCTGCAGGGTGGCAAAACACAGCTTGCCTGTGTTGCGCATGAATATCAGGCGCCCGGCAATGGCGACCTCGTCCGAGGTCTCCTCCCCGACCGCCAGGTAGCGCACGCCTTCCTCCGTGCCCGGCTGCTCATCTGGGCCGAGGACGCGATACTTGCGGCGCAAATCCGCCAGGGAAATAGTGCGATCTACGTGCACCGGATAGGCCTCGATGCCGCTGGCAAGCAGGCGTTCGCGCTTCTCGTGGCGGATCCGTACCTGCTCGGGAATGTCTTGGGTCTTCTTCTGCTCGCTCACGCTTGTCTAGGGTAGTCGATCCGCTCGACACGGAGCGATTTGACCCTGCCCGCGCTTGGCGAAGGCATTCTTTCACCGTCTATTCATCTCCACGCCACGTGGGTGCAACGGCGGGGAAATGTGGCGAATCTTAAATAGTTGCGTCCCGATCACGCCCAATTCTCTCCCCTGCGGCGTGATCTCGTCTTTTCAACTACACATGGAGCACATTGTCTATGGCACTTCAAGGCCGCAACCTGTTGAGTAAAATGTTCACGTCTTCTCGATCCAGCCTTACCTGTACCTACAAATGCGGAAACGCTTGCTTGGGCGAGTGCGAAAACACCTCTGACAACGCCTACTTCGGCGACCAATTCTCTCGCCGCACCGCACTGCGCGCCGGAGGCCTCACCGTTTTCGCCGTGGGCGGCGCCAGCGCACTAGCCGCCTGTTCCTCCTCCGAGGATGCCTCCTCCCAGGCTGCGGGATCCTCCGCACCGGGAACCACCGAGCCCACGATCGAGCTGACCTCTGCGGAGGGCATGAAGTTCGAGCCCGTCGCCCCCAATACCAAGGACGAGGTCGTCCTCCCCGCCGGCTACGCGCAGTCCGTGCTCATCGCCTGGGGAGACCCCATCATCGAAGGCGCCCCCGAGTTCGACGACAAGAACCAGACCGCCGCTGCCGCCGAGAAGCAATTCGGCTTCAACAATGACTTCGCCGGACTCATCGATCACCCGGATGATGACAACCGCATGGTCTACATGTGCTCCCACGAGTACACCACCGAGCCGATGATGTTCCCCAACTACGATCCCGACAACCCCACCGAGGAGCAGGCCAAGATTGGCTGGGCCGGCCACGGCCACTCCATCGTCGAGGTCTCCAAGGTAGGCAAGACGGGCGAGCTGAAGCGCGAGTTCGGCCCCCTCAACCGCCGCATCACCGCCACCACCCCCTTCGTCCTCGTCGGGCCGGCCAAGGGCAGCGACCTGGTCAAGACCAGCGCTGACCCGCAGGGCGAGCGCGTGCTGGGCACCTTGAACAACTGCTCCGGCGGCATCACCCCGTGGAACACCATGCTCTCCGGCGAGGAGAACTTTGACCAGTACTTCGCCGCCGGCGACAACGTCGACGAGCGTGCCAAGAAGTCCCTTGCGCGCTTCGGCATCAAGGAACCCGAGACCGAGCGCAAGTGGGAGCGCTTTGACAAGCGCTTCGACGTGGCCCAGGAGCCCAACGAGCCCAACCGCTTCGGCTGGATCGTTGAAATCGACCCGCTCGACCCCACCTCCACGCCCATCAAGCACACCGCGCTGGGACGCTTCAAGCACGAGGCCGGCAACATCCACATCACCTCTGATGGCACCGTGGTCTGCTACTCCGGAGATGACTCACGCTTCGAGTACATCTACAAGTTCGTCTCCACCAAGAAGTTCGAGGAAGGCAACCTCAAGCACAACCAGACCATCTTGGACAACGGCACCCTCTACGTAGCCGTGGCCGAGGGCAACTCGCCCCAGGATGAGATTGACGGCTCCGGTGTCCTGCCGGAGGACGGAGCCTTCGACGGCACCGGCACGTGGGTCAAGCTGCTCACCTCCGATACGGAGAACAACAAGTTCGAGTCTCACGTCGATGGCTTCAGCGCCGAGGAGGTCGCCGTCTTCACCCGCGAGGCCGCCGACAAGGTGGGCGCAACCAAGATGGACCGCCCCGAGGACATGCAGGTCCACCCGAAGACCGCCAAGGTCTACGTCGCCTTGACCAACAACTCCTACCGCGGAGCCACCGGCGAGAACGCCAAGAAGAACAAGGAAGACGCCCGCGAGTGGGCACCCATCAAGGAAAACAAGAACGGCCTCGTCATGGAGATCGAGGACGATCACGCCGGCGAGAAGTTCACCTGGAACCTCTTCCTCGTCTGCGGCGACCCCAACGAGGCCAACACCTACTTCGGCGGCTTCGACAAGACCAAGGTCTCGCCGATTTCCTGCCCCGATAACCTGGCCTTTGATAACCACGGCAACATGTGGATCTCCACCGACGGCAACGCCCTCGACTCCAACGACGGCCTCTATGCCGTCACCACCGAGGGAGACACCCGCGGCGAGCTCAAATGCTTCCTAACGGTCCCCGCCAGCGCCGAGACCTGCGGGCCCATCGTCACCGATGAGCGCGTCATGGTCAACGTCCAGCACCCCGGCGAGGCTGACGACGCCACCTTCGAAGCCCCCACTTCGCACTGGCCCGACGGCGGCAACTCCACCCCACGTCCGGCCGTCGTGGTCGCGTGGAAGAAAGATGGCAACATCGGCGTCGAGTAGTTGACACCGCCACGTAGTTATCCACAGGCTGCGCTTTAAGCCCTCGCGCGCTGTGGCCCCCGCGCCTTAGGCTTAGGCCCATGTTGCAGACCTACGCCGCACAGCTGGCCTCGCCGATGGACCTCCTCGGCGAGGCCTTCGGCCTGTCTGAAACCGAACTCCGCGCCCTCGGGCTGCCGGCCAGCGAGGCACGCGAGCTTTTCCATCTGGCCCAGGTCTACTTCGGGCCCACCGCGTTTAGCGCACGTCAGCGTGCCGCCCGCGCTACGGCGCACTCGCTGCCCACGCTCAAACTCATCGAGCGTTACGCCGCCCGTACCGGCTCTCAGCGCGAGGCCTGGGCGCTGCGCGAGCGCCTGTGCACCGCCGCAGGAGATACCCCACAAATCCAAACTCTGGCACGCTCTTTAGTCCCCGCGCGGCGGCCCCCGCAGCGCGGGGTGCGCCTTACCAGGCGGCGCGACGGCGACTGGACACTGAGCATCACCGGCGAATCTTCGCTCTTGGCGGATGTATATGCGGCGGTGGGCTCGGGTGTGGAGGGCGTCGACAAGCTTATTCGCCATGGTGCAGGGCGGGCGCGGGTGACCACCAACGTCATTGTCACGCTCGACGCGCTTGACCGCATCTTAGACGGCGACGGCGAAGAAGTGACCCTGCGCATGACCAACGGCGCCACGCTGACCGGGGCGCAGCTGCTGCAACGGACGCTGAGCGAGCACGGCTACGCCACGCTGGTGCACCCCGTATCCGGGCCGGTCAATCTCTACCGCACGCAGCGCCTCGCCAGCGCCAAGCAGCGAATCATGGCCAGCGCGCAGAACCCCACCTGCGCCTGGCCCGGGTGCAACCATCCCGCAGACACGGCGCAGATACATCACCTGCGCGCCTGGCATCACGGGGGCAACACCAACGCCGACAATCTCGCGGTGTGCTGCAGTTATCACAACTCCATCAACGACGATGACCCCAACGCACCGCCGCGGCGCGGCCGGCTCGTGCGCCAAGAAGGCCGCGTGACCTGGATTCCGCCCTGGGGCTAACGAGCCTCCAAGACCTCCTGCGCAAAGTCGAAGAGAGGGGTGGCTACCCCTGCGCGCTTGCCCATGCGGCGGATGGCTCCCACCTGCGCGTCGAGCTCGCTGGGAAGCCCGGCCGTGATGTCGCGCTGCATGGACGAGGTGGCCTCGGCATATTGCTGATCCACAAAACCCAGCGTGTCCTCGACCACCGTCTCTGCCAGGTTGACGCCGAGCGCCCGGGCGACGGACTCGACCTCGCGCATGAAGGCCTTAAGCTGCCCGCGGATAGCGGTGCGCAGATAACCAATCGGCTCGTCTACCAACGCGCCGAGCGCGCCCGTCGTGGTAACAAACATGGCCTTGGCCCAAATATCGGCCAGTGCATCGTCCTCCAAGGCGCTGTGCGCGCCGCCCGCCCGCAGCGCCTCGACGAGCTGCTCGCCCGTCCGAAGGGTCCCCTCAGCGTGCTCAGCCTGCGGCAACAGCCCAAAGGCCAGACTCAGCGGGCCCGGATTGCGCTTCACTCGCGCCGGCCGCAGGCGGGTGGCGTAGACGCGCGCGACCCCAGCCAAGACGTTGTCTGCCCCGAATACATCCGCGGCAAGGTAGGGAATCTCCACCGAGTTGTGCGTCGTCACCACGGGCACGCCCTGCAGTTGCGCGCGATCTTCCTCGCTGCCGAAAGTATCATTGTCCGGCAGCGCCTTCGAAGCAATAATCGCAGCGTCCAGCCCGCCGAGAGCCTCGCGTGCCTCGGCAAAACTGGCGGTTGCGGTCACGTTGAGGACGGTGGCGCCGGCGGAGTCGATAAGCGTAAGCCCCGTGGTGCGCAACGTCTCTAGGCTCTCGCCGCGTGCCACGAATGCCACGTCATGCCCCGCTTGCTGAAGAATTCCGCCAAAGTACCCGCCGATCGCGCCGGCTCCTAAGATTCCGATTTTCATTCTCCACACCTTACCTGCGCGCCAGGCGGCCGCGAGGGCGTTATCCGTTGTCGATGTTGCGGAACCCAATGCCGATGGGAACGCCAACATTGTCGATGAGGCGCACCCCACCGATGGTCGCGGCGACCAGCAGCCGCGCATCACCAACCTCGGGGGCCGGGCCAAGGTCGCGTCCACGCAAGGCGAGGTACTCCGGTGTCACCCCGGCGGCGTCGAGCACCTGGCGCGCGACGGAAAGCACGGCCTGCGCCCCGTCTTCCGCGGCGTATGCCCCCGCGGTCAGGGCAGCCGACAAAGCGCCGGCGCGCTCACGCTCGGTCGCAGGTACCTCCGCGTTGCGCAGACTCACCGCCACCCCGTCCGGCATGCGCACCACGGGCACACCACGCACACGCACGCCCAGGTGCAGGTCGTTGATGGCCTGCCCCAACGCCACGAGCAACTCGTAGTCCTTCTCGCCCACGAAGACCTCGCTCGGACCGAGCGCACCGATGAGCGCCAGAATGCGCGTGAGCTCCGGGGCGAGGTCCGCCACCGACTCGAGGCCATGGTCGAGCGGAACCACCTGGGTGCGCTGCCCCTTCGGCCACAGGTCGCGGTAAAACCACAGGTAGTCCACCCCCTCCAGCGCAGCGGCGTCGACGCCCTCCTCCACCGCGGCAACAACCACGGCGCCACGGCGGCGGGCGGCGGCTCGCACCAACGCAATGTGCCCGGCATGCACACCTCGCCCCAGCGGCACGAGCGCCACCGGCCGCCCGGTCTTGCGGTAGGCGCTGCCGACCATGCGGATGCGCTCAAAGTCTGTGACAATTTCCGTCATTTGTTCTCCTCCTGCAGGGCCCACAACTCTAGTTCTTCGCGCAATTCGACCTCGCCTAGGCGGCGGGCGCTCTCCAAGTAGCTGCGCCGCAGGCCCGGCTCCTCGATGGCGTAGAAGGCCGCGACGATCTCTTCGCTGTCGACATTGCCCAGCAGTTCCGGCGGCTCGTCCTCAAAAAGATCCGCGTGTCGGGCCAGGCGCCGCAGCATGCGGGCGTAGTAGACCCGCGCCGCCAACCCCGGCCGCTCGGTATCGCGGTATTCGACGGTCGTAGCACCCATTTCGCCCACGATGAGGCTCGCGATGGTCTCACCGAGCTCATCGAGCGCGCTTATCGCCCAGCGCTTCTGCGCGAAGGGGGCAGCCGCAACAGCGACAACGCCGTGCGCCTCGAGCGGGTCGAGGACCTGCACGCCGCGCGAAAGGCACGTATGAATGACGATGAGTCCGTCGAAGACGAAGCTCTCCAGCATCTCGACGGTGGCCTCAAGGCGCGCGTCTCCAACGCCGACAACAAGGGCTTGGAACTCGCGGAGGTCGCCGGGATCCTCCAGCTTGACGACGTCGTGCCCCGCCCCCATCATCCCCTCCACCAGCTCGCGCCCCGCGGAGGAGTCTCCGAGGTGGGCCACTCGCATGCGAGGGGCCTGCATGTCTACTTGCCTTTCTTTTTCATCTCGGCCATGAGCTCCGCGACTGTCACGGAGCCGTCGCGGCGCTGGTCACTGCGGCGACGCCCGCGCGGCTCTGCGGACTCTGCGGTTTTCTGGGTCTCGGCGTTCCAGTGCCGGGCCTGGTGGACGTGAGTATCCTTCGCGGCAAATTGCGTGGTCTCGTCTGCTTCGGCGGCCCAGCGCACGGCCTGGAAGGAATTGGTGTCGAAGCTCGGGCGCTCTGCAGACTTCGCCGCGGACTTCGCTGCAGACCTATCTGAAGTCTTATCCGAGGTCTTTGCTGCAGCGGGCTTCGCACCATCTTCGGGAGCGGGCTCGGCGACAGGCTCTGGCTCTACGGCTTCTGGTTCCGCGGCCGGTTCCGTTTGGGCGAAACGCCCGGCTAGCGGCTCAGCGACCGGCTCAGCTACAGTCGCCGCAACCGGCTTAGCAACCGGCTTAGCAATAGGCTCCGCGGTGGGCTCTGCAACCGGCTCGGCAAAAGGCTCGGCAAAAGGCTCGACAAAAGGCTCAGCGGCGGGTTCCGGCGCCGGCGAGGCGGCAGCGGGCGCAGACTGGCGGGGCGCGGATTGATGCTCGCGGATCTTCTCGCTGATGATGTCACTGAGCGGGTTAGCCTCGGCAGAGGCAGAGTGTGCCGCGTTGCCGAGGAGCCCGGAGATGGCCGCCTCGGAGGGCGCGCCGTAGGATTCTTGGGAGTATTCGCGCTCGCTGGCCGCCTTGGCTTGGGCTTCGAGCTCGAGGATGCGCCGCGCCTCGGCGTGGAGGGCAGCTGGCTCATAGGTCAGGTCGCGGCCGGTGAGATCCTCGATCTGAGCGCGGATAGAGGCGAGCTCGCTGCGGATTTCTTCCAGAATGTCGAGGTCGGCTTGGCCGCGGTCGTCTCGGGCGGCGAGCGCGGAGGAGTCGGCGTGGGCGGCGGCGGCATCGAGTTCCGCGCGGTGCGCGCGCTCTTGCAATTCGAGCTTGGTCACAGATTCCTGCGCCTGACGGCGATAGCGCACCACGAGGAAGAAGCCGAGCACCGCTGCCCACAAGGCGGCGACGAGTGCGATTTTCAGCGCGGCAGAGGAACCGGACACCAGCATGACGATGCTGGCCAGGCCGGCCAACACCACTAGGACAATCAGGCCGATTGAGCCGGCGTCCGGCTTGGATGAGTTGCTATCTTGTGGGCTCCGCGCAGTCATGCCCCCTAATTTACCGCGCCCAACTCAGTATTCAACGTTTATTAGGCACGGCGTTGCGCGCTTAGGCACCGCCGGGGGCGGAGGCGCCGTCGGCAGGCGGGCTCACCTCGCATTGGCGCTCCAGCACGATTCCGGCGACCGCCATCGCGGCCCCGCCGAGGGCGGAGGTGATGACGCCGATGAGGTCGCTTTGCGCGGCGAGCAGCTCCCCTGCGCGAGGTACGACGTGGATGGCTACGCCGAGGTATGCCGCTCCGACGATGGTTCCCGTCCACGCGGAAGCCTTGCCCACCAGCAGGAATTGCGCGACGGTGAGGGGGTTGAGCTGGGAGCTGTCGAGCCCGATACCGTGGGCGTCTTCCTTGCGGGCCTGGGAGACTTTGCGCGCGAGCACGCCGCAGACCACCGCCATCACCCACAAGGTGATGGATACGGTGGCAGGTATCGCCAGCATGGAGCCGTAGAAGCGGGTGGTGAGCATTGCCGACGCCACCGTCACGAATACGGCCGCGCCCACGAGCGCGCTAATCGACGTCCTCTTCATCGCAGATCCTCCATTCTCCCCAGCTCGCGCACCGCGGCGACCTCGGCCGGATCCAGTTCCGCGATGAGCGCGGATACGGGGCGCTCTCCCAACTTGGCCTGCGGGTCAGCGGACAGCCAGGGCACGAGCACGAAGGCGCGCTGCGCGGCATAGGGATGCGGCAAGGTCAGCTCCGGATTGTTGGACTCTACGCCTTCTACCTGCACGATATCGACGTCGAGTGTGCGCGGGCCCCAGTGGCGCAGCCGCACGCGCTGCGCGGCGGCCTCCAGTGCCTGGCCGCGGCGCAACAGCTGCAGCGGGGTCTCGGGCACCTCGACCACGAGCACCGCGTTGAGGAACTCTTCCTGATCTTCTACTCCCCAGGGCGGGGTGGCATATACAGGCGAGGAGGCAACTATCTGGCCCGCGAACTCCGCGAAGACGCTGTCCAAGAGCGCCACGCGGTCCTCCAGGTTGGATCCGATAGACAGTACCGCGCGCATCAGTTGCCCCGCTGCGTTTTCCGGGAACGTCTTGCCACTACGGCCACATCGCCGAAGGTGCGGGGAATGGGAGCCTGCGGCTTGTGCACAGTTACCTCGATGGCGTAGAGGAACGGGAAGGTATCCATCGCGGTCTGGGCCACCTCGGTGGCCACGGTCTCGATGAGGTCGCGGGAGGGGCCTTCGACGATGTGTGCGGCGACGTCGGCAAGCTCGGCGTAGTTGATGGTGCGCGCTAGGTCATCCCCGGGGGCGAAGTCGAGCCAGCAGGTGATGTCGACGATGAAGGGCTGGCCGGCGCGCTTCTCCTCGGCGAAGACGCCGTGGTAGCCAAAGCACTCCAGGCCTTTAAGTTCGATGCGATCTGCCATGTGATTTCCTTTCGGGGCGCTACCTGGCGCCGTTGGTATAGATGCCCGTAGCGTTGCGCCCGCCGCGGTAGGCCGCCCCGGCGTTCCAGGCGGCGGCGACGTCGACGGCATCGCGCGAGACTGCCACCTCGTGGACCCGCACGCCCCACGCCCCCAGCTGGGAGGCGATGGCGGTGACCGCGCTGGTCGCCGCGTCTGCCAACAAGGGCCCCGACTCAAGGCCGCGATCATCACGGATGGCGGCGAGGAAGCGCTTGCGCGAGGCCCCGACGAGGATGGGAAACTCGCCCGCGATGAACTCCGGCAGCGCCCGCAGCAGCGCCCAATTGTCCTGCGGTGTCTTAGCAAAGCCCAGACCCGGGTCGAGAACAATGTTCTCGCGGTGAACCCCCGCCTCCACCGCGGAGGCGCTGAGCTGGGCGAGCGCCGCGTGGACATCCGCAACCACATCGCCGGGGTGATGGCTGCCGGCCGCCGAGCCAAACTTGACGGTGCGCCAGTGCATGAGGCACACCGGGATATCCGCGGCCGCCATCGTGGCATACATCTGCGGATCTGCGAGGCCTCCGGAGACGTCATTGATCATGTCCACGCCGACCTTAGCCGCCTCCGCGGCCACCTCGGCGCGCATAGTGTCCACTGAGGTGCGGATTCCCTCTGAATGCAGCGCCGCGATGACTGGCACCACGCGGCGCAGCTCTTCTTCGGCGGACACGCGCACGGCGCCGGGGCGAGTGGACTCGCCGCCGACGTCGACCATGTCTGCGCCCTGCGCCACAAGCTCGCGGGCGTGCGCAAGAGCTGCTTCTACGTCGATAAAGCGTCCGCCATCGGAGAAGGAATCCTCAGTGACGTTGAGGATTCCCATCACCAGGGTCCGGCCCTGCACCGTGAGATCGTCGATACTCATGAGACTATTCTCCTTGCCCGACTCCGGGAGGCGGGGTTCAGCGTCTAACTGCGGATAAGGCTTAAGACCTCGGCACGCGAGGCGGCATTGGTCTTAAACCCGCCGCGCACTGCCGACGTCGTGGTCGTAGCCCCCGGCTTGCGGATACCGCGCATGGCCATGCACAAGTGCTCGCATTCGATGACGACGATGACGGACTGCGCGCCGAGCACCGACACCAAAGCGTCAGCGACCTGGCGGGTCAACCTTTCTTGGACCTGCGGGCGCTTGGCGTAGACATCCGCCAGGCGCGCGAGCTTGGATAACCCGGTCACCCGCCCATCCTTGCCGGGAATATAGCCAATGTGTGCCACACCGAAGAAGGGAACGAGGTGGTGCTCGCAGGTGGAGTAAATGGGAATATCGCGCACGAGGACGAGCTCTTGGTGCTCCTCAGAAAAGGTCTTGTGCAAAACCTCAGTGGGATCCTCGTGGAGCCCAGCAAAGACCTCGCGGTAGGAACGAGCCACCCGCGCGGGGGTTTCCCGCAGGCCCTCGCGGTCGGGGTCCTCCCCTACCGCCAGGAGCAGCTCGCGCACTGCTGCCTCTGCTCTATCTTGATCGAAGGCAGCTATGGCCGGAATCTCGCTACTTGTCATCTTTTCCTTCTTCCACGTGGGGGCCGGAGGCATAAGGGTTCGAGCTCGATTCTTCCACGCCGGGCACAGCCCAGTTATTGCTCGGCTTGGAGTGCCGCCCGCCGGCCAGCTGCGCGGATGGTTCCTGCTCAGGCACGGTATTCCCTGCGCCCTCGGCGTTCGCGGTACCCTCTGTGCTCTCAGCGTTCTCTGAGCCTTCTGGGCCCGCTGTGCCCGCTGTGCCCGCTGTGCTCTCTGTGCTTTCCACAGGCTCGTCCACGACGTCGCCCGCATGCTGCCCAAAGTTGAATCCAATCTCGCCCTTGGCTTCCTCGCCTGCTTGGCGGCGTTCCCGGGCGGCACGGGAGGCGTCGAGAAGCGTCATGCGCTTCGGGATTTCCTCGCCGCGCGCCTGGGCCAACTCGACCGGGGTCTTGACCGGCTCGCGCCCCGCCTGGCGGGGGAAGCGATCATCCTCGTTGGGGAAGACGTCGAAGGCCGGGCGCGGCTCGATGCCGGTGAAGATGCGCTCGAGGTCCGGCCGGCGCACCGTTTCCTTCTCTAGGAGCAGATCCGCGAGCTTATCAAGGTAGTCGCGGTGCTGCGCCAGGATGTCATAGGCCTGCTGGTGGGCGCGATCGAGCAGATAACGCAGCTGATCGTCGATGCGCGCGGCCACCGCGTCGGAGTACTCGATGGAGCCGCCGCCCATGCCGTAGCCAAATGGATCGCCCTGCTCCTTGCCATACTTGACGGTGCCCAGATCCGGGGAGAAACCGTACTCGGTGAGCATGGAGCGCGCGATCTTGGTGGCGTTCTCAATATCGGAGGAGGCGCCGGTGGTGGGCGCGCCGAAGACTAGCTCCTCGGCCGCGCGCCCGCCCATGGCAAAGACCAGCCGCGCGAAGAGCTCGTCGCGGGTGTACATGCCCTTGTCATCTTCTTGCGCGGTCATGGCGTGACCGCCGGTGCGCCCGCGGGCCAAGATGGTGACCTTGTACACGCGTTCGATGTCCTTGAGCGCCCATGCGGCAAGCGTGTGCCCGCCCTCGTGATAGGCGGTGACCTTCTTCTCGTGTTCGGAGATGATCTTGCCCTGACGGCGCGGCCCGCCGACGACGCGGTCGGTGGCTTCCTCGAGGGCGTCATAAGTAATGACGTTGCCGCCGATGCGCGCGGTGAGCAGCGCGGCCTCGTTAAGCACGTTGGCCAGGTCAGCGCCGGACATGCCGGCGGTGCGCTTGGCCAGCTGGGCCACGTCAACTTCCTTGGCCAGCGGCTTGTCCTTGGCGTGGACGCGCAGGATCTGCTCGCGGCCGGCCAGGTCCGGGTTGGTCACGGGGATCTGGCGGTCGAAGCGGCCCGGGCGCAGCAGCGCCGGGTCGAGGATGTCGGGGCGGTTGGTCGCCGCGATGAGGATGACGCCCTCGCGGTCGCCGAAGCCGTCCATCTCCACGAGCAGCTGGTTGAGGGTCTGCTCGCGCTCATCGTGCCCGCCGCCGGTGCCGGAGCCGCGCTGGCGGCCCACGGCGTCGATCTCATCGACGAAGATGATGCAGGGACTATTCTCCTTGGCCTGCTTGAATAGGTCGCGCACGCGGGAGGCGCCCACGCCGACGAACATCTCCACGAAGTCCGAGCCGGAGATGGAATAGAAGGGAACGCCCGCCTCCCCGGCCACGGCGCGCGCCAGCAGCGTCTTGCCTGTGCCGGGAGGGCCGTAGAGCAGAACGCCGCGCGGGATCTTGGCGCCTAGGGCGTAGTAGCGGTCCGGGTTGTCCAGGAAGTCCTTGATTTCACGCAGCTCGTCGACGGCCTCATCCGCACCCGCCACATCGGCGAAGGTGTTGGTGGGCATGTCCTTGGTCAGTTCCTTGGCCTTGGAACCGCCGATGCCGAACATCCCGCCGCCGTTTTGCTGCATACGAGACATGAACCAGAACAGGAAGGCGAACAAGATGAGCATGGGCAGCAAGAAGCTAATCATGGAGCCAAAGAAGGACTCTTGGGTCACCTTGGTCTGGTACTTGTCCGCACCAGAATCCTTGACGGCGTTGAAGATCTGCTCGCCGGCACGTGCCGGGTACTTGGCAATTACCTCTTCGACGCCTTCGCGCTCTTCCACCTTGACCGGGTTCTTGAGCTTGAGGCGGACCTGCTGCTCGCGATCGTCGATCTGCGCCTCCGCCACGTTCTTATCCTGCAGCTGCTGGACGGCTACCGAGGTATCGACCGGCATATAGCTGCGGGAATCGTTGGTGAAGAAGGTGAAGGAGTAGATCGCTATGAGGACCAGCGCGGCAATCGCGCCGTAGCGAAGAATGTTCTTGTTTCTCTTAATTTTCATCTATGCGCGACTTTATTGGTTGTTATAAACATCGGGGTGAAGTGTACCCACGTAGGGCAGGTCGCGGTAGTGCTCCGCGTAGTCGAGGCCGTAGCCAATGACGAACTCATTGGGGATATCAAAACCCACCTCCAGCAAGTCAATGTCGGCCTTGATGACCTCCGGCTTGCGCAGCAGGGTAACAACCTCCAGGGAGCGCGGGTTGCGGCCTTTAAGGTTGCGGATGAGCCAGGAGAGGGTGAGCCCGGAGTCGATGATGTCCTCGACGATGAGGACATCTCGGTCCTCAATGTCGCGGTCCAAATCTTTGAGGATGCGCACTACCCCGGAAGATGAGGTGGCATTGCCATAGGAGGATACGGCCATGAACTCCAGCTGGGAGGGAATGCTAAGCGCACGGGCGAAGTCGGTGAGGAAGAATACTGCGCCCTTGAGCACGCACACGAGGATGAGTTCTTCCTCGGCATCGGCATAGCGCTGCGAGACTGACTGCGCCAGCTCTTTGATGCGGTTGTGGAGATCCTCTTCGTTGATGAGGACGGCTTCGACATCGTTGCCATAGCGATTGGCGGGGACGTTGAAGTCTTTGTTGCTGTGCACTTGCTTGCGCTCCTTTTAGCGTCCGGACAATAGGGCTAGTTTGCCACCAACCCGGGTGACTTCCAACCTTTGCCCCTGCTTTGGCTCAAATCCGGGTTCGGCCGCCACGGCAACGGCACCCTGGCCGTGCCACTGGGTGCATAGCTTGGCGATGTCGCGTAGACCCTGCCGGGTCACCTTCACGTGCTGGGCCACGAGCCAGCTAGCCAAGGCGCGTCGGCGCACCGGATCGGCCAGGCGCGCGAGTTCAGCGCAGTCCGGGCGCGGGCCAAGCGGGGCGCTGGTCAAGGCGGCGTCGTCAGCCGCGACGTCTGCGGCTGCCTGGGCCAGGGCGGGAACGACGTCTCCTCCCACGATATCGTTCAGCTGCGGGAGGATGTCGTGACGCAGCCGGGCGCGGCGAAAGCCCTGGTCAAAGTTCTGGGGATCGCGCCAGGGCTCGAGTCCCAGCTCGGCGCAGGCACCGAGGGTATCGGCGCGGCGCACGTTTAGCAGGGGCCTTAAGATGTGCGCGCCCTCGATCTCGGCGCGCGGGGACATGCCGGAGGCCTTGCCGCGCAGCACGCCCAGCAGGAGGGTTTCTGCTTGATCGTCTGCGGTGTGAGCCACGGCGATAAGGGGCGCGTGCTGCGCCAGAGCCCGGTAGCGGGCCACCCGCGCTGCCGCCTCGAGCGACTCCCCTTCTGCCACCTGCACGGTGAGGACGCGGGCATAAGCCCCCAGTTTTTCGGCCTGGGCGGCGGCGCGGCGCGCCTGGGCAGCCGAGCCTTCCTGCAGCCCGTGGTCCACGCAGAGCGCGGTGACTTCGTGGCCCTCCGCCACGAGGGCTGCGGTCAGGGCGAGGGAATCGGCCCCGCCGGAGAGCCCCACCGCTACCTGGTGGGGAGTGTCTGCGGCGCGCACGCCCTGCCGGCAGGCCAAGAAGTGCGGCGAGTGGCGCGGCCAGAAGGCTTCCATCACGAGCCTTCCTTTAGAAATCGTGCAAGGCTGCGGCGAGCCGGTCCTGGGCCTGGCGGGCGGCAAGCAGGTCCCCGTCATTGACCATGAAGGCGAAGGCGTAGACGCGCCCGGATTCTCCCTGCGCGGTGCCGGCCAGCGCCGAGGTGCCGGTCAGCGTACCCGTCTTGGCGCGGACGTAGCCGCGCGCCCCGGAGCCGGAATAGCGGTCATAGAGCGAGCCTTCGCCCCCGGCGATGGGGAGATAATCCAGGATGGGTCGCAAGGAGTCCTGGGTGACGGCATGCTGGGCAATCTGAGCCAAAAGGGCCGGGGGGATGCGGTTGTCTACGGAGAGACCGGAGGCGTCATTCAGCTCGACGCCGGCGGTATCAAACCCCTGTTCTTGCAGGCTGGCTAAGGTCGCCGCGGCGGTGCCGCTAAAGCTGGTCTCCTCGCCGCGCGAGCGGGCCATTTCGCGCCCGATGGCCTCGGCAGCGACGTTATCGGAGTGCTTGATCATGTGCTGCGCGCGCACGGATAGGGGCTGCGAGTCCACCTCCGAGAGGACCGCCGCGCCGGCTGGCGCCACCGCCACCCCAACTTTGTCGGTTCCCAGGCGCGTGGCGAGCTGACGCGCGACATCCAGTGCGGGCTCGTGACTGCGGGGTACATCGCCCTCGGTCTGTCCCAGGCGTGCGCCGTAGTACATCGCCGGCTCCATGGGGGCCACGTATCCCTCATCCACGTTGACGGGGTCCCAGCCTTTGCCCTCAGCGGGGCCCTTCCACACGGAGGTATCGATGGAGACGGACTCAGCATGGCCGATGGGCTCCGCCAGCGCGTCCAACTGCTCCGCGTCGAGCCACACGTCCCCTGAAGCCTTGATGATGACGTTGCCTTCCTCGGCGCCCTTGAGCACCTGGGTGCGCAGCCGCTCCGATTCATCGAGCTCCGCAGTGGCCGCGGCGATGGTGAGCAGCTTGGTGGAGGAGGCAGGAACGAGCGGGGTGCTAGCGTTCTTGTCCCAGATGACCTCGCCGGTGGTGGTATCGATGACTTGGCCACCAAAGGTGGCTAGGGCCTCGTCCGTGGAGAGCTCGTCCAGGCGAGCCTTGAGCGCGGCCAAGTCCACCTCGCCGGGGACGGCCTTCTGCAGGGCGGTTTCCGGCGCAGGCTCAGTAAACGGCGTGCCGTGATCCAAGTCCTCGTAGGTGTGCTGAACGCTTATTCCCAGGCCCACCGTGGCGGCGACGGCCGCGGTCACCAGCACCGCCGCGGACGTCCACCAAATCTGCTTCGCTTTCATCGCCTTTAACCCTAGCGCTCTTGGGCGACACGGTAGACTATTGGGAGCAATTGATAACCCACTTCCTTATGGAGGAATGCGCAGTGAGCGTTGAAGTAACCATCGAAATCCCCAAGGGCTCCCGTAACAAGTACGAGGTCGACCACGAGACCGGCAAGGTCTTCTTGGACCGCTACCTTTTCACCCCCATGGCCTACCCGGCTGACTATGGCTTCATCGACAACACCTTGGGTGAGGACGGGGATCCGCTGGATGCTCTCGTCATCCTGCCGGAGCCGGTCTTCCCGGGCGTCGTCGTCAAGGCGCGCATCCTGGGCGTGTTCAAGATGACGGATGAGGCCGGCGGCGATGACAAGCTGCTGTGCGTGGTTGATGATCCGCGCTGGGAGCGCTACCAGGACATCGATGATGTTGAGTCCTACCTCAAGGATGAGATCGAGCACTTCTTTGTCCACTACAAGGACCTGGAGCCCAACAAGGAAGTCACCGGTTCCGGCTGGGGCGACAAGGCCCAGGCTGAGAAGATTCTCGCCGAGGCCATCGAGCGCAACAAGTAGTAGGCACCACCGTATAAAAGCGCGTCGGCCAGGTAGCATTGCGGGCATGGAAAATATCAGCCCCAAGAATGTGCCTGCCGGCGCGCAGCTTATTGATGTCCGCGAAAATGACGAGTGGGCTGCGGGCCATGCCCGCGGCGCCACCCATATCCCTCTAGGGGAGCTCACAGACCGCCTTAAAGAGATCGATCCGGGTAAGGACATCTACCTCATCTGCCACTCCGGCGGGCGCAGTGCCCAGGCCGGGCAGTATCTAGAGGCCGCCTTGGGCTGGGATGTCATCAACGTTGAGGGCGGGACCCAGGCCTGGCGTGCCGATGGCCTGGCCATCGACGTAGATTAATTGGATTGCACCCATCATTTGAGATTATGATGGTGGGATGTCATCCACACCTGGTAGTGCGGTACCCACCGCCCTTCTCCAATCCCCCTCCTTCCAGCTCGAGCGCCTGCGCCGCCGCACGCGCGACGAGGTCGAGGCAGCGCTAGCCTCCCGCAAGACCTCCCTGCGCGAGTTCTGGGTCTTAACCTGTCTGGTCGAGGCGGACGCCGCCTCCCAATCCGCACTCTCGGAAACCCTGGCCATTGACGCCTCGGATATGGTCCGCCTCATTGACGCCCTCGAGGGCCACGGCTGGGCCAAGCGCGAGCGCGATCCCAAGGACCGCCGCCGCCAGATTGTCGCCTGCACCAAGAAGGGTCCCAAGGCCCACGGCGAGTTGGCCATCATCGTCTCCGAGGCCGAGGACGCAGCGCTCGACGAGTCCACGTCCAAGCAGCTCAAGCACCTGCGCAAGCTCGCCAAGGCCATTATTGCCGCTGACGAGGATGAGGCATAGGCGCAATGGAATCGACTGAACCAGCGGAAAAAACGTCCGCCGGGCGCCACGCGCTGCCCGATGACCCCTTAGACCGCCGCGCACCCGGCGCGGGCTTGGTATTCGTTCCACAGCACTACCTGCGAGAGGATATGGCCCCACGCGAGCGCACGCTGTGGGACATCATCCGCTCCACGGCGCAGATGCACCCCGAGGCCGCCGCGCTGGACGACGGCGAGGTCCTCACCTACGCCGAACTCATCACCGACGTCGAGGCCTGGGCCGCTGAGCTGCGCGCCGGTGGCGTTCTCCGCGGCGATCGGGTGGGCATCCGCATGACCTCCGGGCGCCGCGAGCTCTACCTGGCTATCCTGGCCACCCTGGCCGCGGGTGCCGCCTACGTGCCTGTCGACGCCGATGATCCAGACGAGCGCGCCGAGATGGTATTCAGCGAGGCAGGGATCGACGGCCTCTTTAGCGATGAGGGCTTTAGGATGCTGCGCCCGCCGGGGGAAAAGAACGCGGCAACTCCAGCAGATGCAGAAGATGGCTATCCCACCCCGGATGACACCGCGTGGATCATTTTCACCTCCGGATCGACGGGCAAGCCCAAGGGCGTGGCCGTTAGCCACCGCTCCGCCGCGGCCTTCGTCGACGCCGAGGCGGCCCTCTTCCTCGTTGACCATCCCCACGGCCCGCTCGGGCCTGAGGACCGCGTGCTCGCGGGGCTTTCCGTGGCTTTCGACGCCTCCTGCGAGGAAATGTGGCTGGCCTGGGGAAACGGCGCCTGCCTCGTGCCCGCTCCGCGCTCACTAGTGCGCTCCGGCATGGACTTAGGCCCGTGGCTCATCCGCCGCGACATTACCGTCGTCTCCACCGTGCCTACCCTGGCTGGGCTATGGCCAGCGGAGGCGCTGGATAATATCCGCCTGCTCATCGTTGGCGGCGAGGCCTGCTCTCAAGAACTAGTCGAGCGCCTTGCCACCGCTGAGCGCGAGATGTGGAATACCTACGGCCCCACCGAGGCCACCGTCGTGGCCTGCGCCGCGCGCCTGCACCCGGGGCATCCTGTCTCCATCGGGCTGCCCTTAAACGGCTGGAATCTCGCCGTCATAGGCGGCGAGGGCTTCCCCGTTGCGGTGGGTGAAGTCGGCGAGCTCGTCATCGGCGGCGTCGGACTGGCGCGCTACCTCGACCCAGACAAGGATTCCGAGAAGTACGCGCCCTTGCCCTCCCTGGCCTGGGAACGCGCCTATCGCACCGGCGACCATGTGCGCTTAGAGGAAGACGGCCTCTACTTCGTAGGCCGCGTGGATGATCAGTTAAAGATTGGGGGGCGTCGTATAGAGCTCGGCGAGGTCGAGGCACATGTCGCGGCACTGGATAACGTCTATAACTCCGCCGTCGCGGTGCAAAAGACCCCGGGCGGGGAATCCGTACTGGTGGGCTACGTTTCTTTGACAGATCCCACCGCCGCATTCGACCACGAGGATGCCCACGCGCGCCTCGCGGAGACCATGCCTGCCGCCCTCGTGCCGCGCATCTGCGTCATGGATGAGCTGCCCATCCGCACCTCGGGCAAGGTGGACAAAAAAGCACTGCCCTGGCCTCTGCCCGGCGTCGGAGTCGACGCCACGGGGCTCAGCCCCACCGAGGCCTGGCTGGCGGGGCTCTGGGTCGACGTGCTCGGTGCCTCCGTGAGCGATGAGCACGCCGATTTCTTCTCCCTCGGCGGCACCTCGCTGGCTGCGGCCACGCTGGTGGGCCGCATTCGTGAGCGCTACCCCACCGTCGCGGTGCGCGATCTCTACGATCACCCGCGGCTCGGCGCCTTGGCGGAATCCATCGCCGGAGCGCAGCCGCGCCCTGTGACCACGCAACGCGAGGTTAAGAAGGTATCTGGCATCACAAGGCTGGCGCAGACCACCATCCAACTGCCCGTCATGACTCTGGCGGCAAGCACCTGGCTGGCCTGGCTGCTCTTGGGCTCAAACGTGGCGGCGCTCGCCGGCCTGGACTGGGCGCTTTTCACCCCCTGGTGGCAGGTCATAGCGCTGCTCGTGGTCTTTGCCACCCCGCTCGGCCGTATCCCCTTAGGCGGTTGGGGCGCGCGGCTTCTCACCCTAGGAATCACTCCGGGCGACTATCCGCGCGGCGGGTCGGTGCATCTGCGCATCTGGGCCGCTGAGCGCTGGGCCGACGCCTCCGGTTCGCGTTCCATCGCGGGTGCCACGTGGGTCAATAACTACGCGCGCACACTGGGCGTGAAGGTGGGACGCGGCGTCGACTTGCACTCACTGCCGCCGGTAACCGGGCTGCTCACCTTGGGCGATCACGCCGCCATCGAACCGGAGGTCGACCTGTGCGGCTACTGGCTCGACGGCGATATTCTCCATGTCGGCGCCATCACCGTGGCCGAGGGCGCCCGCGTGGGCGCTCGCTCCTCTCTGCTGCCTGGCACCGTCATCGGCGAGTACGCCCACGTGGAGGCCGGCTCTACCGTCACCGGTTCCAAGCGCGTCAAGGATGGCCAGCGCTGGTCCGGCTCCCCCGCGAAGAAGGTGGGCCGTTCCAAGCACCGCTTCCCGGATCAGCCGCCCGCACGCCGTCCCTGGTGGGTAGCCATCTATGGTGCGACTTCCATCTTCCTCGCGTTGCAGCCCGTCATCGCGCTCGTCCTCGCGGCCTGCGCCACCATCGGCCTCGTCCACGTGACTGCGGGCAATCCCTATGTCGGAGTCGTACTCTTCGCGCCAGCCGGGGCGCTGGTGGCCTTCGCCTTCTATATGTTCCAAGTCTGGTTCGGCGTGCGCCTGCTCTCGGCGGGCCTGAAACCCGGCGTCGCTCCAGTGCGCTCGGCTCAGGGCTGGCGTTTGTGGGCCATCGAAAGGCTCATGGATGAGGCCCGCACTCAACTCTTCCCGCTTTATGCCTCCCAACTCACCCCGCTGTGGCTGCGCTCGCTGGGAGCGAAGATTGGCAAGGACGTGGAGATTTCCACCGCCGTGATGATCCCCGCGCTCACCGACATCAAGGATGGCGCCTTCCTGGCCGACGACACCATGGTCGGCGGCTACGAACTCGGTGGCGGTTGGACCCTGACCGGCACAACCAAGGTGGGCAAGCGCTCCTTCATTGGCAACTCCGGCATCGCCGGGCCCGGCCGCAAGCTCTCCAAGAACTCGCTGGTCGCCGTGCTCTCCTCGACCCCGAAGAAGACCAAGCCCGGCGCCAACTGGTGGGGTTCCCCGCCTGAGCGCATGCGCCGCGTCACCGCACATATCGACGGTGTGGAGGGCGAGGCTTTAACCTACCGCCCCACATTCCGGGTCAAAGCCGCGCGCGGCATTGTGGAGACCATGCGCCTACTCGCTCCCATGACCTCTGCGATGCTGTTGGCCCTAACTTTGAGTGGACTCTATTATGCCATCACTGAATGGGGTGTGGCCCTGGCTTGGGCCATGTCGGGGATTCTGCTGATGACCGTCGGCGCGCTCGCCATGGCGATTACCGCAGCTGTGAAGTGGATCTGCGTGGGCAAACAGGTGCCAGGGGATCACCCCTTGTGGTCAGGATTCGTCTGGATCAACGAACTCCAAGATGCTTTCATCGAGGCCGTTGCAGCACCGTGGTTCTTCCAACACACGTCCGGTTCCGGGGAGATCAACCTCGGGCTGCGCGCCCTGGGCGTGTCTATCGGCCGCGGCGCGTGGATAGATTCTTATTGGTTCCCGGAGACTGATCTGTGCCGCGTCGGCGCTGGCGCCACCGTAGGACCTGGCACGGTGGTGCAGACCCACCTTTTCCAGGACCGCGTGATGAGCCTCGATACCGTCACCATCGGGACGGGGGCTACTCTAGCCGCGCACTCCGTAGCGCTGCCCGCCTCCACCATTGGCAACGCCGCCACCATCGGCCCAGGCTCCCTCGTCATGCGCGGCGACCGCGTGCCCGCCAACTCGTTGTGGCAGGGAAACCCCATCGAGCCTTGGGAGCACAAAGGGTGAGATACCTGAGGAGCTCTCGATCGAGAGGCTCTTTCTAAAGCACCGATTACTGCACTTCGTCCCCGCGGCCAGGTGCAGTATTTGTGTTTTCTACAAAGGAAACCCCGTGCCTTCCGCTACTGGAGGGTACGGGGTTTGCGCTATAAGCGTGGCCTAGTCACCGATTTGATCGCGCCCGCGCTTGACGATGTTCGCGTCGGGCTCACCCACCAAAGCATGGTCCTTATTGGTGTACTCGAACTTAGAGAGCACGTAGCGCATGGCGTTGATACGCGCGCGCTTCTTGTCATTGGACTTAATAGTGATCCAGGGCGACTCATCCGTATCGGTATACCGGAACTGCTCTTCCTTAGCGCGGGTATAGTCATTCCACTTATCCAAGGAGGCCAAGTCCATGGGGGAAAGCTTCCACTGACGGACAGGGTCAATCTGGCGGATGGCAAAGCGGGTGCGCTGCTCCTTGCGCGTGACGGAGAACCACAGCTTGGTCAATGAGATACCAGAGCCTAAGAGCATATTTTCCAGCATGGGAACCTCACGAAGAAACTCCGCGTGCTGGGACTCGGTACAAAAGCCCATGACGCGCTCGACGCCGGAGCGGTTGTACCAAGATCGATCGAAGAAAACGATCTCTCCGCCGGCGGGGAAATGCTGAATATAGCGCTGGAAGTACCAGGAGGTGGACTCACGAGGGGAGGGCTTCTCCAGCGCTACAGTGCGGGCGCCGCGGGGGTTAAGGTGCTCGTTGAAGCGCTTGATGGTGCCACCTTTGCCGGCGGCGTCCCGACCTTCAAACAAGATGATGTGGCGCTGCCCGGTCTCTTTGGTCCAGTTCTGCCACTTCAACAGCTCAATTTGCAGTGCGCGCTTGATAACCTCGTACTCGTCGCGCGACATGCGCTCTTCGTAGGGGTAATTCTCACGCCACGTTTCGATGGGCGAGCCATCCGGCATGATCAGTGAGGGGTCATCTTCATCAGATCCATCGACGACGTAGCCGTCAGTTTGCGCCAGGTCGATCTCGGGGAGTTCGTCGTCTTTACTATGAGCCATAAGGGACAGTTTAGCGGTCAAATCACGCTATGGCCTGCTGAACCTAAGCCATGTTAGGCGATTACCCCTCCCCCCTCCCCCGCCCCCACGAACGCAAAAAGAGCCCCACCACAAGGTGGAGCTCTCAAAGATTATCGCCGCAGCGATAAAGAGTGCTTAGGCGATCAGGCCGAGCAGGTCAGACAAGCCCTTAGCAAGGGTGACCAGCGGTCCGAAAGTCTCAGACAGAATCTCGAAAGAGGTGCTGATGATGGTGAAAGCGCCAGAAGACAAAGAAGAAAGGTCAGTCATTTGAAACTCCTTGAAGTTAAAAAGGTTGATGAAGTTAGTATTACTTAAGCGTCAGCTTCGGAAGACAAAGAAGAGAAAGCCTGAAGTGCGCCCTCTCCAACAGAAGAAGTGACCTCGAAGAGGTTCTTGAAGCCGTCAAATGCGTTCAGACCCTCGAATACCTTGCCCCAACCTTCCCAGGTGGTGACGAAGTTGTCGAGGTGATCGATGATGGTGGAGAGATCCATGTGAACTCCTAAGTAGATCCGAGCTTGCGCCCGTATGGTTTACGGTTTTACCGACACCCACAGCGGGCGTCACAAGAAGCTATTCTGGCACACCCTCAACAAAAATCAAGACGAAATTACGATTAGATTTCTTTACTGTATCGGTGCTGAGAGAAAAGCATGGACAGTGAGCCAACGCACAGAGAATGCCCAGCTTTTCCTTTAGCTGGGAAAACTAACCTTTCAAGGTTACTTTCACGTGAAATTAGTTTTAACGCGGTAACGTGTTGGCGACCAACCACGATTGCGTCTTAATTAAGATCTTTTTCTTTGCACAATTTTTACACTGGTCAACACTCCCCAAAATTAACCCATTTTGGGGGTAGCTCGTGATGGTTGGCTGTTTTGGGAAACTTGGCCGACCGGTAAATTCGCGCCCAAGTCCGGGTCGAATCAGCGGTTCCCGCCACTTCCCCCTCGAGAAAATGTTAACAGAGTTACGCGAGTGAATTGCTCAGAACTACAGCGGACGAGTCTTGAGCCCTAGCTTCTAGGCCGCAAACCAGGGCTCTAAGACGAGAAGAGCCGCCTTCCTACATATTGCAGGAAGGCGGCTCTTGGACAGAGGGGCTAGAACGGGGCTCTTAGAAGCCCATTCCACCCATGGCGTCAGCGTCAGGCATGCCTGCGCCAGCGCCAGCACCGGCCGGCTGCGGCTTGTCAGCGACGACAGCCTCAGTGGTCAGGAAGAGCGCAGCGATGGAAGCGGCGTTCTGCAGTGCCGAGCGGGTGACCTTAACCGGATCGTTGATGCCGGCCTCCATGAGGTCGACGTACTCGCCGGTGGCGGCGTTGAGGCCCTGGCCGTTAGGCAGGGAAGCAACCTTGTCGGCCACGACGCCGGGCTCTAGGCCAGCGTTGTGAGCGATCTGCTTGAGCGGCGCAGAAAGGGCCTCACGGACGATCTTGACGCCGGTGGCCTCATCGCCGGTGAGATCGGAAAGGCCGTCGAGAGCGGCTGCCGCGTGGAGCAAAGCCACGCCGCCGCCGGCGACGATGCCTTCCTCGACTGCGGCCTTGGCGTTGCGCACGGCATCCTCGATGCGGTGCTTGCGCTCTTTGAGCTCAACCTCGGTTGCGGCACCGACCTTGAGGACAGCGACGCCGCCGGAGAGCTTAGCCAGACGCTCCTGGAGCTTCTCACGATCGTAATCGGAGTCAGAGTTCTCGATCTCGGCGCGGATCTGCTTGATACGGCCGTCAATCTTCTCCTGATCGCCAGCACCCTGAACAATGGTGGTGTCATCCTTGGTGACAACGACCTTGCGTGCCTGGCCGAGGTACTCGAGCTCAGCGGTCTCAAGGGAAAGGCCGACCTCCTCAGCGATGACCTGGCCGCCGGTCAGGATAGCCATATCCTGCAGCATGGCCTTGCGGCGATCGCCGAAGCCCGGAGCCTTAACGGCAACAGACTTGAAGGTACCGCGGATCTTGTTGACCACGAGGGTGGACAGGGCCTCGCCCTCGACATCCTCGGCGATGATGAGCAGCGGCTTGCCGGACTGCATGACCTTCTCCAGCAGCGGGACGAGGTCCTTGATGTTGGAGATCTTGGAGGACACGAGGAGGATGTACGGATCTTCGAGGACGGCTTCCTGGCGCTCCATGTCAGTGGCGAAGTAGCCGGAGATGTAGCCCTTGTCGAAGCGCATGCCCTCGGTGACCTCGAGGTCAACGCCGAAGGTGTTGGACTCCTCGACAGTGATGACGGAGTCCTTGTTTACCTGGCCGTTGCCCACGGTGTACATAGCTTCAGCGATCTTGGCGCCGATGGCAGGGTCAGCCGCGGAAATACCGGCGGTGGTGGCGATCTCTTCCTGGGTCTCAATCTCCTTGGCGGAGGCGAGCAGGGAGCCAACCACTGCCTTGGTGGCGGCCTCGATGCCGCGCTTGATGCCCATGGGGTTAGAGCCAGCAGCAACATTGCGCAGGCCCTCGCGGACGAGTGCCTGAGCCAGAACGGTAGCGGTGGTGGTGCCGTCACCTGCTACGTCATCGGTCTTCTTGGCAACTTCCTTGACCAGCTCTGCACCGATCTTCTCATATGGGTCTTCGAGCTCAATCTCGCGAGCGATGGAGACACCGTCATTCGTGATGGTCGGGGCGCCCCAGGACTTCTCCAAAACGACGTTGCGGCCCTTGGGGCCGAGGGTGACCTTAACTGCATCAGCCAGCGTGTTCAGGCCACGCTCAAGGCCACGCCGCGCCTCTTCATCAAAGGCGATGATCTTTGCCATGGTATTTGTGCTCCTTAAAGTTTATGAGGACGACACTCGCGTCAATCTTTACGGCCGCCCGCGACGGCATGGCTGGTGAGTGCTATTCCAGCCTCAACCGTAGAGATACAGATTATCTAGCACTTGCCCTTAGGGAGTGCCAACGACCATTCTGGCACTCGTTTAACGCGAGTGCAAGGTGGGACATGGAACTGACCGCATGCCCTCAGCGAACACTCATTGTGGGATAAAGAATCGCCTCCCCACCACGCAAAATCTGCGTGAAGGAAGGCGAAGGTTTCGAGTTCTAATTCTCTGCGCTGGCGCGGCGCCTGGTCCAGAAATAGACAAAGGCGATACCGGCGACGAAGAGGATGATGCCGACGATGTCACTGAGCTTGCCGCCGGGGAAGATCTCCAGAGGGGAGGCTCCACCGGCAGCAGCGATGATGCCGGCGTTGACCACACCGAACAGGGACTCGCCCACGATGAGGCCGGTGGCCAGCAAGGTTCCCATGCGCTTTTTAAACTCGGGGCGTTCCTGCCTGGCAGCCCAGCGATCGTAGAACTTACCCAAGATGGCGCCGATGGGGATGATGACGGTCAGCGAGACGGGCAGGTACATACCCATACCCACGGCCAGCGGGGACAGCGAGTACTTATCGGTGGTCTTGCGCAAAACCTCATCAATAATAATAAGGACTACGCCGATGCCGACGCCGGTGAGAATAAGGTTCCAGTCCAGCGAGTTATCGAAGATGCCCGATGCCACCGAGGACATCAGCGCCGCCTGCGGGGCAGCCAAGGCATCCGGGCCGGCCCCTTCCATGCCTTGGAAGCCGAAGCCGGTGAGCATGACCTGCAGGATGGGAGGAATGACAACGGAGCCAAAGAGCACGCCGATGATGAGAGCAACCTGCTGCTTCCACGGGGTCGCGCCGACGAGCTGGCCGGTCTTGAGATCCTGCAAGTTGTCATTGGAAATGGTGGCAATACCGAAGACGATGGCCGCGGTGAAGAGCGTATAAGCCACGAGCGAGAGCGGCTCCGCGTCAGTTCCGCGGGTCACCGCGGCGATGAGCAGCGAGGCCACCAGCACGGCGATGATACCCACCGAGGAAATCGGGGAGTTCGAGGCGCCGATGAGTCCGGCCATGTAGCCACAGACCGAGGCAATGATGAGTCCGACCAAAAGGGTGAAGGCCACGGAGACCACAAGAAGGACACCCATGTGCTGGTGAATATCCGTGCCGGAGACGAAGTTCCACAGCAGCCCTGCGATAGGAATCATCAGCACAATGATGGCACCGATGACATAGGGGAAGGGAATATCGCGCTCAGTGACGTCGACAACCTGGCCAGCCCTGCGCTGGCGCGAGGAAGCAAAGGAGGCGCTAATGCCACGCGCAATAGGACCGGCGATCTTGATGAGGGTCCAGATGGCGGCGATGGCCATGGTGCCCACGCCGATGAAGCGGATCTCGGAAGAGAACACGGAATCAACGACGTCGCCCAGCGCGGTGATGTCGCTGATGCCATCGACCAAACCCGAGGTGTGCATGGGCAAGAGAATGAAGAAGGAGATGACCACGCCGACGAGCATGGCAATACCAACGGGCAGGCCCACGAGGTGACCGACGCCGATGAGCGCCATGGACAGACTCGTGCCCATGGTGGTGGCGCCAGCGCCGACCTTGAAGTAGGTTGCCACGGAGCTCGCGGCCGCCTTCGTCGCGGCCAGCAGTGCCATAACGGCGGAAACGATGCCGCCCATCAGGATGACCTTGAGACCCTGGGCGTTTTCGGCGTGGTTGGCGCCATCGCCGTCATCATCACCGACGCGCAGGACCTCGGCGGCAGCGACGCCCTCCGGATAAGGAAGATCGGAACCGGTCACAAGCGCGCGACGCAGCGGAATCGAATACATGACGCCGAGGACGCCACCGATGGCGCAGACCGCGGCGGTCTCCCAGAACTCGAAACCCGACCAATAGCCCACCATGATAAGGCCCGGCAGGACGAAGATGATGGCCGAAAGGGTACCGGCGGAGGAAGCGATGGTCTGGACGATGTTGTTTTCTTTAATGTTGTGCCCGGCGAACTTGCGGAGCACAGCCATGGAAATCACCGCCGCCGGAATCGACGTGGCGAAGGTGAGCCCGACCTTGAGGCCTAGGTAGACGTTAGCGGCCGTAAAGACCAAGGTTATAAGGCCACCGATGATGACGCCGCGCAGCGTGAGCTCGCGCAACGGGGTGGTCTGAGAACCAGTGGCGGAGGCAGTATCGTGCGCCATGCCAGGTCCTTTCCTAGATAGACAGGTTGCCGCGGCCTCAAAAAGAGACGACGACAGTTGTAGAACAGAAAAAGTCTATTCCTCTCTTACTGAGATCTCACATTGTGGGCATAAGCAGGAGGCTCGGCACCGCTGTCGGCGTGCGGGGTAGGTTAGTGACCATGACTACAATTCCTGAACTAATTTCCGCAGACCGCCCGCGTATCTTCGAACAGCTCAGCGCGCTGGTCTCCTTCCCATCCGTCCATGCCGCCCCTGGGGCCGAGGAGGCCAATGCAGCCGCCGCTGCCTGGGTAGCGCAGGCCTTTGAGGAGGCTGGAATCAAGATGGAAGCGATCACCACCGTCGATGGCTCAGTAGCGCTTGTGGGCGAGCGCGCCGGAGACCCCGCGGCCAAGACCGTTCTTCTCTACTCCCACTATGACGTGGTGCCCGCAGGGGATCGCGCCGCGTGGGTGAGCGATCCTTTCACATTGACCGAGCGCGCCGCGGACGATGGCAGCACCCGCTGGTATGGGCGCGGCGCGGCTGATTGCAAGGGCAATGTCGCCATGCACCTGGCTGCACTGCGCGCCCTTGAGACCACCGGCGGCACCAAGCTCAACCTCAAGGTTCTCATCGAGGGCTCCGAGGAGCGCGGCGGCGAAGGGCTTTCCGCCCTCATCGAGGAAAAGCCCGAGCTTTTTACTGCCGACGCCATCCTCATCGCCGATGCCGGCAACGCCAAGCTGGGCCACCCCACCTTGACCACGTCCCTGCGCGGGGGCGGGCAGATCCTCGTTACCGTAGACACGCTGGCAGCAGGCGTACACTCCGGCCAGTTCGGCGGCGCTGCCCCGGATGCAGTTAAAGCTCTCATGCGCGCACTGGATTCCCTGCATGATGAGGCCGGACGTCTGCAGATTGACGGCATTGACACCAGCGCCATCTGGGAAGGCGAGGCCTATCCGGTCGAGGATTTCCGCGCCGACGCCCAGATCCTCGAGGGCGTAGACGTCATGGGCACCGAGCAGGATGCGGTGGCAGATTTCCTGTGGGCCCGCCCGGCGGTATCTATCACCGGTTTTAGCTCCACGCCCGTTGCCGAGGCCGTCAACGCTGTGGCGCCGACCGCCAGCGCCAACCTCAACCTGCGCGTTCCCGCCACCATGGATCCGGATGCGGTCGCCGAGGCGCTGGTCAAGCACATCGAGGCGCACGTGCCTTGGGGCGCACACGCCACGTGCGAGATCCTTGAGGTCAACCGCGGCTTCGAAACCGATCCCACCAAGCCGGCACTGGCCACCCTCGGCGAGTGCCTGGCGGAGGCTTATGGCCGCGAGGTGACCCAGATCGGCATGGGTGGGTCCATCCCCCTGACGGTGGAGCTGCAGGAGAAGCACCCCGCCGCGGAGATCGCCCTCTTCGGTGTCGAAGAGCCCAAGGCCACCATCCACTCCGCCAACGAGTCGGTTGACCCGACGGAGATTGAAAAGATCGCCATCGCGGAGGCACTGTTCCTCCAGCGCTATGCGTAGCGCTACGCGTAAAGAGTAGGTGGCGCCAAACCGGTGCAAACGAGCCTATATATAACAGTATATTTAGAGTTATCTTTGATCAGTGTGAAATGAGTGCTAACATCGGCACCATTGGTAGCATCGTGATCGACTCTCCTCGCTGGTCTCGCGTGCGCTCGGGAAGTCTTTCTTAAGGCATCCGCGCGCAGCGGGAATCTCTCTTCGCACCTTCTCCGCCTGCCACGGTGGCAGTCGCTCACGGGGTCACGCCTACAGGGATCTGTAAACCGCAGTTCTTGCACCCCGCACTTCGAAACCTCGAAAAGGAGCGCAGAATACCGCCGTGCTGACATTGATGGGCGCCCTTCTGGTTGCCACCGCCATCGCGCCTTTCCTCATTTCCGCATTGGGCAGGCCGGCTTTTGGTTTGCTCGCCTTAGTCCCGGGCGTCGGATTCTTCTGGACGCTCCAGAAGCTGGTTGACGGCGCCTTCGCCGACGGAAACACGCTGCGTTTCGACATCGCGTGGATGCCCGCAGCCCACCTCGATATCAGCCTGCGCATGGACGGGCTCTCCGCGCTCTTCTCCCTCATCATCTTGGGAGTGGGCGCGTTGGTCATGCTCTACTGCTGGGGCTACTTTGATCAAACCCCGCGCCGCCTATCCCTCTTCGCCGGCGAGATGATGGCCTTCGCCACCGCCATGTACGGCCTGGTCATCTCCGATTCCTTCCTGCTGATGTACGTCTTCTGGGAAGTCACCTCCCTGCTGTCCTACCTCTTGGTCAGCTACTACGGCGAACGCGCCTCCTCCCGCCGCTCCTCCCAGCAAGCACTCATGGTCACAGCTCTCGGCGGGCTCGTCATGCTCATGGGCATCATCCTGCTCGGGCGCCAGACCGGCATGTGGAGCTTCTCCGAGATCGCCGCCATGCCGAATGTGGTGCAGACTCCGTATATCACGGTCGCCATCGTGCTCATCCTGGCCGGAGCTCTGTCCAAGTCCGCCATCGCGCCCTCACACTTCTGGCTGCCAGGGGCCATGGCCGCACCCACCCCGGTCTCGGCATACTTGCACTCGGCAGCCATGGTGAAGGCAGGCATCTACCTCGTTGCGCGCCTGGCGCCTGAGTTTCACGTGGTGCCCACCTGGCACCTCGTGGTCATCCCGCTCGGCGTCTTCACCATGCTGCTCGGCGGCTGGATGGCGCTCAAGCAGAAGGACTTGAAGCTCGTTCTGGCCTATGGCACCGTCTCCCAGCTGGGCTTTATTACCTCGATCATGGCTATTGGCTCGCGCGAGGCCATGCAGGCGGGCCTAGCCCTGACCTTCGCACACTCCCTGTTCAAGGCGGCGCTGTTCATGATCGTCGGCGCCATTGACCACAGCGCCGGCACCCGCGACATCGACAAGCTCTCCGGACTCGGGCGGCGCCAACCGCTGCTTTATGGCCTAGCCATCATCTCCGGGCTGTCCATGGCGGGCATTCCCCCGCTCTTTGGCTTCGTCTCCAAGGAGGCAGTGCTCACGGCCATCATGCACGAGGAGCTCCTCGTCGGCATGCCGCGCAATCTGCTGCTCGTCGGCGTGGTCCTGGGATCCATCCTGACCATGGCCTATACCCTGCGCTTCCTGTGGGGTGCCTTCGCCACCAAGGACCGGGAGGCAGGGGCCTCTGAGGCCGTGCGCAAGATGCACCCGGTGGGCCTTTTGCTCTGGCTTCCCCCGGGAATCTTGAGCGCCCTGACCATATTCTTTGGTCTGCTGCCCACGCCCTTGTCTTCCGCCATCAACCAGCACCTCAACTCCGTGTTTGGGAGCGCGGAAAAGACCTACCTCTCCCTGTGGCATGGCTGGACCATCCCGCTGGCGTTGTCGGCCTTCATCGTCGCGATGGGAATCATCCTGCACTGGCAGCGCCAGGTGCTGGTGAAGTGGCAATTTACCTACCCGGCCCTCGGCTCGGCGGACAAGGCCTATGACACCGTCATTAACTCTCTGCGCAACCTCTCGCTGCGCACCACCGCCTCGACGCAGCGCGGCTCCCTGCAGCTCAACCTCACGGTCATCTTCGCCACGTTGATGATCTTGCCTGTCATCATGCTCATCAACGGTGATCTCACCAATGTGCGCATGATCGTGGCCGAGAACCCCTGGCAGATGGTGGCCGCGCTCATCATGATGCTCTCCGCCATCGCCGCTACCTCCATGGATAACCGCCTCTCCGCCGTCATCATTGTCGGCGTCACCGGCTACGCGCTCGCCTTCGTCTTTGCCCTCCACGGCGCCCCGGACCTGGCGTTGACGCAGCTGCTGGTGGAGACCATCATCATGGTCTTGTTCATGTTGGTCCTGCGGCGCATGCCCGCACAGACGGATTGGAAGCAAAACCCCAAGACCTCGCGCCTGCGCGCCTGGCTGGCCGTGGGCGTGGGGCTCTCGGTCACCCTGGTTGGCATGTACGCCATCAACGCGCGTACCGCTCGCCCCATCTCCGAGTTCATGCCGGAGCTAGCCAAGGAGATCGGCCACGGCGCTAACGCCGTCAACGTCCTCCTCGTTGACATCCGCGCCTGGGATACCTTCGGCGAGATTTCCGTGCTGGTCATCACCGCCATCGGCGTGGCCTCCCTCATCTACCGCACGCAATCCTTCAGCCGCTCCTCGCGCCGGCCCACCCTGCGGGTGACTGGTCGGCGTTGGCTGGCGGCCGGGGTCGAATCCGAGCAGGCGCTTAACCGCTCGCTGATGATTGACGTAACCACCCGCGTGCTCTTCCCCTCGATGATGGCGCTCTCGCTGTACTTCTTCTTCGCCGGCCACAACGCCCCCGGCGGCGGTTTCGCCGGCGGCCTCGTCGCCGCCCTCGCGCTTATCCTGCGCTACCTCGCGGGAGGGCGCGCTGAGCTTGATGAGGCGCTGCCTATCGACGGCGGACGCACCATGGGCACCGGCCTCATCCTCGCCGCCCTAGCCGCCATCGTGCCGATGTTCTTCGGCCGCCCGCCTCTCACCACGGGCTACGACAAGATAGCGGTTCCGCTTATCGGGGATGTCTCGCTGCCTTCCGCGCTCATCTTCGACGCTGGGGTTTACCTCGTGGTGGTGGGGCTCACGCTCTACATTCTCAACTCCTTGGGAGCGCGCCTCGACATCGAAGAGGAAGGCCGTAAGCAGCGTGCTCGCGACCGCGCCCGCTCCCTGGCCCGCCGTCAGCGTCAGCGCGAAGCCGCCGCCAAGGTTCAGAAGGCCAAGAAGGCCAAGGCTGCCGCTGGTGCAGCCACAGCCACAACCGAGACTGAAGGAAAGGAGAAGTAGATGGAAGCCAATCTCTTTTTGCTCCTCGCCTCCGGGGTGTTGGTGGGCTGCGGGGTCTACCTCTTGCTCGACCGTGCAATGACCAAGATGTTGTTGGGTCTCCTTCTCATCGGCAACGGCGCCAACCTCCTGCTCTTGCAGGCAGGCGGGCAGGCCGGTTCCCCACCTATCGACGGCCGCGAATCCCATCCCTACGGCGAGCAGATTGCTGATCCGCTCGCGCAGGCGATGATTCTAACCGCCATCGTCATCTCGATGGCCATGACCGCATTCATCCTGACCCTGGCCTACCGGCAGTACCGCTACCGCACGGCTGACGTCTTGGAAGACGACACAGAGGACACCGCTATCGCCGCCATCGCCGCCCGCCCGGGCAAGGCTTCCGCCGCGCCGGACCACGACGCCTCCAATGACCCGGCCACCGGCCGCGCCACCAAAGAGGGCGATCAATTCGGCCCCGAGTTCTTCGAGGAGCCAGTAAAGGGGGCCAGCGATGACTGAGTCTGTCACCCCGCTTGTCGAAGCCCTCTTGCCCTACATCGGCTACGTCATCGCACTGCCGGTTCTCATCCCGGCCTTCGCCGCCGCGTTAGCGCTCCTTTTTGCCAAGGCGCCCAACGTGCAGCGCCAGATTGCTTTCTTCTCCCTGCTGAGCCTCGCTGTGGTCAACGCCGCGCTCATTGTGGTGGCGGATACCGCCGGCATTCAGACCCTGCAGGTCGGCGGTTGGGACGCCCCGGTCGGCATCACGCTCGTCGCTGACCGGCTCTCCTCCGTGATGCTCTTTACCTCGGCCGTGGTGCTCTTTAGCGTGATGTGGTACGCCATTTCCCAGGGCATCCGCGACGGATCCAAGGACGAGCCGGTGGCGGTGTTCTTGCCCACCTACATGCTGTTGACCATGGGCGTGAACGTCTCCTTCCTTGCGGGAGACCTCTTCAACCTCTACGTCGGCTTTGAGATCTTCCTCGTCGCCTCTTATGTCCTGCTCACTCTCGGCGCCTCCCCGGCCCGCGTGCGCGCCGGCGCCGGCTACGTCATGGTCTCCATGGCCTCCTCGCTCATCTTCGTCATCGCCCTGGCCCTGGTCTATGCCTCGGTGGGCACGGTGAACATGGCGCAGATTGGCCTGCGCATGGAGGAGATTCCCGCCGGCACCCGTGCCGCGGTCTTCGCCGTCTTGCTCATCGCCTTCGGCATCAAGGCGGCCGTCTTCCCGCTCGATGCCTGGTTGCCGGACTCCTACCCCACCGCGCCTTCCCTGGTCACGGCCATCTTCGCGGGTTTGCTGACCAAGGTCGGCGTCTATGCCATCATCCGTGCGCGGACCTCGATATTTACCGCCGGGGAGCTCGATTCCCTGCTCATGTGGGTAGGCCTGGCCACCATGCTGGTGGGTATTCTGGGCGCCATCGCGCAATCAGACATCAAACGTCTGCTTTCCTTTACCCTGGTCAGCCACATCGGTTATATGATCTTCGGAGTGGCCCTGGGCACCGCCCAGGGTCTTTCCGGCGCCATCTTCTACGCCGTGCACCACATCTTGGTGCAGACCGCCCTCTTCTTGGTCGTGGGCCTCATCGAGCGCCAAGCCGGGACCTCCTCCCTGCGCCGGTTGGGCTCCCTCATCTACACCGCGCCGCTGATTGCCATCTTGTACTTCATCCCGGCCGTCAACCTGGGCGGCATCCCACCCTTCTCCGGCTTCTTGGGCAAGATCCTGCTCATCCAGGCCGGCGCCAATGCGGGCACGTGGCAGGCGTGGGTGCTTATCTCCGGCGCTATTGCCACCTCGCTGCTCACCCTTTATGTCATGATGCTGGTCTGGGCCAAGGGCTTCCTGCGCGATCGCGCGGATGCCCCAGAGGGCAACAAGGCCATGGCGCAGGTTTCTCCGCTAGCAGATGTCACCGACGAGATCGAGTTCGAGTCCCGCAAGGATTTCGGCCGCCTGCCCTTCGGCATGGTGGCCTCGACGGCGCTTCTCGTGGCCGCATCCACCTCGATTACCTTCCTCGCCGGCCCTATCTCTGGGGTCACCAGCCGCGCCGCGGAATCTGCCCAGGATCGCAGCATCTATCAATACGCTGTGCTCGGGGACACGGCTGATAATCCCACTCGCCACCTCGATCGCAAGGATCGCGACGACGATGACGCGGATTCCATAGGCAACCGCAAGCACCTGCTGCCGGATCCAGAGCCCGGAATCTCTGCTACTTCTACAGCACGGGCCACGTCTTCCGCACCTTCGCCTAGCAGTGAGGCCAGTGAGCCACAATCTCCGGAGGCCGACCGTGAGCAGTAACCGTTATGGAATCCACTTCCAGGGCTTCCGGCACCGCTTCCGCCCGTGGTTCATTGTCTGGCTCACCGTCATGTGGTGTCTGCTGATGGGGGATGTCAGCTGGGCAAATGTCTTCGGCGGGCTGGCCGTGGGCTGCCTCATCGTATTCCTCTTGCCGCTGCCGGCCATGCCGGTGGCGGGGATCTCCATATCCTGGGGCGAGTTCATCCGCTTCTGTTTTCGGTGGGTGGCTGATCTCTTCTACGCCTCCGTGAAGGTGGCGTGGCTGGCCATTCGCCCGCAGGCCCCACCGAAGACGGCGATCCTGGAGCTGCCCATGCGGCTGGAGAACGAGTTCATCCTTTCCCTGGCCGTGACGTTGTATAACCTGCAACCAGGCGGAACCGTCACGGATATTGACATTGCCAACCGCATGCTCACCATCCACGTTCTCGACGCGGACTCCGATAGCCACCTTGAGCGCGAAATCGCCGCCGTCGCCCGCCTCGAAGCCTCGCTCATCTCCATCTTCGAAAGGAGCCACCCCTAATGGATGATTCCCTCTACAATGCCATCCTCACCGTGGCCGCGCTGATGCTCGTCATCGCGTTTCTCATCCTGACGTGGCGCATAGTCTCTGGGCCCAACTCCCTCGATAGGCTCGTGGGTATGGACGGCTTCGTCGCCATCTTCCAGTGCTCGCTGGCAACCTATATCTGCTGGTCTTTGAACACCACCGTAGCCAATGCCATGCTGGTCATCGCGCTCCTGGGCTTCATCTCCACCGTCTCGGTCACGCGCTTTCGCAAGAGGGATAGCCAATGAACATCGAACTCATCACCGACATTCTCTCCCTAGTATTCATCCTCGCCGGTTCTGCCTTCGCACTCTCTGCTGCCATAGGAGTGGCGCGATTCCGCGACACCATGTCGCGGGTGCACTCGGTATCTAAGCCACAGACCACTGGACTCATCCTCACCATCATCGGCGCGCTTATTCGCGTCGTGGGATCAGGGACTTTTAGCATTGCCGAAAAAGGTGACTTAGGAATACTTATGTTGCTGGTAATCTTTGCCATGATTACCAGTCCGGTCACCGCCCAGCGGATCTCGCGCATCGCGCGCCGCGAAGGACTGTACGGCACGGATGGCTCCATGTCGCGCAATGACCGCCCAGCTGGCAAGTCTTTGCGCAAAAAGTAAAAGTCCTGAGAACCTGAGAGGCAAAAGTGAAAAAGCTCTACGGCACTCCTACCCTTGTGATACTTCTGAGCGCCTTGGTCGCCGTAGTGTTTTATCGCTTCACCATCTATAGCGGTAACTACAACGCCATGGAGTGGATAGTCCCCTTCGACCTGAGCATCTACCGCCTTGCCGGCCAGGACGTTGCACACGGCGGCCTGCTTTATGACGGGCCGTATATAGACAACTTCCCGTTTACTTACCCGCCTTTTGCCGCCGTGATCTTCGAGCAGATGGCCAGCTGGTCCGATAACCTCATCATCAGCGTCTGGCAGGGCGGAATCTTTGTCTGCCTGCTCATCATCATCCTCATGATCTTCCGGGAGCGTGGGCTGCGCCTGTCGCCGCTGGCAATCCTCGTGGCGATCCTGCTGACCGCAGCCACTCCTGCCAACGAGCCCATCCACGGAACCTTGTTCTACGGCCAGATCAACGTCCTGCTCATGCTTCTCGTGGCCCTCGATATTTTGCCGCACAAGTGGCGTCTGCCGGGCATCGGCATTGGCCTAGCTGCGGGCCTCAAACTCACCCCGGCATACATGGGCNNACCTTCATCGTCACCGTCGTCCTCGGCTTCCTCTTCATCCCGGATGCCAAGGTCTTTTGGACCGATGCCATGTTCAACTCCTCGCGCGTGGGCGACCACGACAATACTGGTGCGAAGTCTCTGCGCTCGCTTATGTACCGCGTCTGGGGCATCGACGGCGGCTGGAAGTGGCTCCTCGCCGTGCTCGTGGTCTTCATCTTGACCTGCCTGGCGCTGCGCACCGCATATAAGCTCCGCAACAACTCCGCGGCACTGACCGTTGCCGGTCTCAGCTCCTGCTTGGTCTCACCCTTTGCCTGGTATCACCACTTTGTGTGGACGATTCCCCTGGGCATCGTCGTCTTCATCGCCGTCAACCAGGCCGTGGGTGACCGCCTGCACTCGGTGTGGGGCGCGCAGTTAGCAGGGCTCCTGTCATTCGCGGCCCTCATCCTCATCCAGCTACCTTTCGTATCAGCGCCTGTCTGGGAGCAGCTCTCCTCCCGCGGCCTCGACTCGACCACGTTCTTGCATCCGTGGCTCTCCACGATCTTCACGGCAACCTGTCTGGTGGCCATCGCCGTGTACGCGGCCTGGGGTTTTATTCCCCGCAAGGCCGCCGCGAAGAGCTCGGTTCCCGCTGCTAGCTAGAACCGCTCAGGGGGAGCTTCTTCCCGAACATTCATGAGAATGACCGCCGGGTAGCTGCGTCCTCCGACCTCAACGTCCGCGATGTGGAGCTGCACATCGAAAGCCGCGCCCAGGGTTTCCGGCGTGAGAACCCTGTCTCGGAGCCCAAACACCGGCGGCTGCTGGCCGCGCAGAATCATGGAATAGTCTGCCACTCGCAGTGCCCGGCCCCGCCAATGAGTACCACGTCAGGATCCCAAGCCAGTATCTGCTCAGCATTGACGGGAGCCAGCCCCTGACTAGTGCCTTCGGCCGCGTTCTTAGCATTGGCTGTCTGCAACCAGTAGTAGCCAAAGAAGGGGGTATCCCCCGCCACTCGGGCGGTGCCATTGCTGTAGTTGAAGATGATAGGCGCACGCTTGCGTTCCGCCTCACTGACCTGGGCGCTTCGCTGCTTGCGTCGTCGATAAGCTGGCGGCCATAGGCAATCTTTTCATCCATCTTGCCGGGCTCCTGGAATACCTGCTCCAGCAACCGCAGCCAGTCGGCGTAGACTCACGATCGTATCTTTGAGCGCGCCGACCACAGACTGCGACATACCAATTAGTTTCGGTGCCTTACCGTCGTTGTATGCCAAGTAGGTGGAAGCGATGGGGATTTCATCAACCGCGATGCGCTCGATATTCGCCGGTATCTCCACGGAATTGCCCGCGTGATCGGTGATCGTGACCGTCTTATCCGAGGTGGCGCCAGGCGCTGCAGACGAAGCCTGAGAGCTTCCATCAGTGGAGCTATTGGGGGCAGAGCAACCGCCCAAGACCAATCCGACTGTGGTGATGGCGGCGAGGCTGGCCGCTAGAATTGCCTGCTTCATGTGAGTTTGGGCTTGCCCGCAAATCGTGG